>JABHIW010000015.1 GCA_018670825.1 Candidatus Scalindua sp.
GAACGCGTCCACACCTGCTTTTTCCAGTTCTCTTGCTATCTCAACACTTTCATCTATCTTGAGGCCATCTTCGACAAAATCGGCACCTGATAAACGGAAGATTAAAGGATATCTTTTTCCTACTTTTTTCTTTATGGCTTCAACTATCTCTTTCGCAAAATTTATCCTGTTTTTGAGACTGCCGCCATATCGGTCTTTTCTCTTGTTCGTTGCCTTTGAAAGAAACTGATTGATAAGATAGCCCATGCCGCCGTGTATCTCTACCGCATCAAACCCACCCTTCTTCACTCTTACTGTGGCAGCAACATAGCCATCTATTACCTTCTTTATTTCAGGTATGGTCAGCGCATGCGGTTTCTGTTTTATATTAACGTGTGACAGACTTGATGGTGATACAGGGTGAGTTTTCGAGAAAAATGAAGATGCGCTTCTGCCACCATGAAGTATTTGTGCTGCAACCTTAGTATCATATTTGTGGACCGTATCGGTGAATTTTTTTAATCCCGGTATATATTCATCCTTGTCCAGGCCAATTATGCTCTTCCATACCTTGCCGGTCATCTCCGGATAGCATCCACCTACTACAATTAACCCCACGCCGCCACGAGCCCGCTCTACATAGAAATCAATAAAACGCTTGTTTATAGAACCGTCCGAGGTAAAGCCAAGGTCCATTGCTGACATGGCCAACCGGTTCTTGATTTCTAAACTGCCGATTTTTATTGGTTCAAATAATTTACTCATATTTTTTTAGATTGAATCAGAGATTGTAGGGCCCGTTTCCCAAACGGGCCGTATAAACAAAGGCTGTTTGGGAAACAGCCCCTACATTTTTTTCAACAAATGACAATTCTAAACTTTCTTAACAATCAGGCAAGAGTTATTTCCGGATAAATCAAAAGAATTAATGAGTACTGTGTTTACCTCTTTTTCGCATTTTTTATTAACAATATTCAGATTGCATTCAGGATCCTTTTCTTCGCAATTAATGGTAGGAGGAACTAAACTATTCTTTATGGAAAGCAAAGCGGACGCAGTCTGTGCTGCTCCCGATGCACCGTAACTTTCCCCTAAGGTCGATTTAACAGTGTGAACAGGAACTTCCTCGCCTTTTCCCCCCAATAACTCCTTGATAGCCTTTGCTTCTATGAGGTCGGAAAACTTGTCTGAATTCCCATTTGCATTAATCAAATCGATGTCGTCCGGGGATATACCCGAGTCATCGATACATAATTTCATTGTGTTTCTTGCTTTCTCAACTCTTTTTTCAATATCACTATTTCTGCCGCCAGAAAAGAGACTTCCATAGCCGGAAATTTCACCATATATTTTTGCCCCTCGACTTACGGCGTGTTCGTGGTCTTCCATTACAAAAACATAACTGCCTTCACTCATAATAAAACCATTTCTTCTTTTGTCGAAAGGCATGCTGATCTCGTTTCCGGTACCATCAGATCCTGCCAGCATCTTTCTCATATAAAAGATCATATATAAATCTAATGAGATCTGCTCAACCCCACCGGCTATGATTACTTTTGCTTTTCCATTCTGTATAAGTTTAATAGCATTGCCAATCGCATCGGTACCTGATGTGAACCCGGAAGAGATGGTCCTGGCGAAGCTCTTCATCTTGAAGAAAACCGAGACGTAGTTTATGGAAGAGTTCAGGGCGACATCGTAGCTCTGCATTGGTGAAAGGTTTGATGGGCCTTCCCTGATAATGTTGTGAAAGTAATCTGTAGTCTGTGAGAAATTTCCGAGGGAAGAACCGATTAGAATTCCGGTATCGTTTGCCAGTTCCTCATCTATTTCCAGGTTCGCATCATCTACTGCCAGTCTTGCACTGGAACCCAGGAATTTTGTTCCTTTATTAAGATATCTTAAACCTTTGCGCCCTAAGAATTCTTCCGGGTTTAAACCTTTAACCTCTGCGCCGTTTTTACATGCATACTTTGATAGATCAAGGCATTCCATTGGAGCAATAGCGGAATTGCCGGAAACAAGATTATCCCAGAAATCCTGATGTCCGATACCTAACGGAGATACAACTCCAATACCAGTAATTACGGCTTTTTTCTTCATCTATATTTTCTGCCACTAAGACACAAAGACACTGAAAAAACTTTTTAATAAGTGAGCTAAAGTGAACTAAAGTTTAAAGTGCCTAAAGTTGTAAAAACAGAAACTTATCCTTCCCATAATTTTAGTCACTTTAGTTCACTTTTAACTTTAACCTTTTTTCTGTACTATAATCTACTAAAAATATTCGTAACATTGTTTCCTCCAAAGGCAAAGGAGTTGTTTATAACACAGTTGATTTTTGCTTCGCGCCCTTCATTTGGCACGTAATCCAGGTCACACTCAGGATCGGGTGTCTCATAGTGTATGGTCGGTGGAATCGCATTATTTTTAATTGCCAGACAGCTAACGACAGATTCTATCGCACTTGCCGCACCCATTGTGTGGCCTATCATAGATTTTATAGAGCTAACGGGAATTCCCTTTGCCCGTTCCTTAAATACCGACTTTATGGCCATGGTCTCCATTCTGTCATTTAATGATGTTCCTGTTCCATGCGCATTGATGTAATCTACGTTTTCGTAGGAGATATTAGCCATGGAAAGTGCATTTGACATAGCTACTATTGCGCCTGCTCCTTCCGGGTGGGGGGCTGTCATGTGGTGCCCGTCGCAACTCATACCATAGCCTTTTAATTCAGCGTAAATTTCAGCGTTTCTTTTTGATGCGAAGTCCAGTGTCTCCAGCACCATTATTCCCGCGCCTTCTCCAATTACCAGACCTTTTCTCTCTTTGTCGAATGGTTGACACTTTTCAGGAGCCAGGGCCTTCAGATTATGGAAATGCGTAAACTCTGTTTGTGGGATAAGCTCACCACCACCGACCAGCATTACGTCAACTTTTCCTTCGTATAAAAGATCTAATGCCCAAGCGATGGCGTGGTTTCCTGAAGAGCATGCATTCAGTGATACCATGTTAGGGCCTTCAAATCCAAAATCCTCAGAGAGTAGTGTGGTGATAGAAGATGGTGGATATGTCAGGGCAACACCCATATCAAATCCGTTGGCCTTGTCATCGGGTGCGTTACGTAACAGGTATTCAAATGGGGGCAGTTCTCCGGCAAGAGTTCCGATCGCGATACCAAATCTCTCTCTGTTGCATCCGGTAGTTTCACTCAGGCCACTATCTCTCAACGCCTCTTTTGCAGCAGTGTATGTATATTTGTGTATGGTGTTTGCCGCAGTTTCGTTTTCAAAAACAGTATCAATTTTGAAATCTTTCACCTCACATGCACGATGTGCTTTATATTGTGAAGTATCGAAAGATGTTAACGTTGCTGTGCCGTCTTTGCCTTTCATGAGGGCATTCCACGCATTTGTAACACCAATACCATTGGCGATAACTAATCCTAAACCGGTGACAACAACTCTCGGCATATTTAATCCTTTGGAAAAAATCAGAAAATAGCGGGTTTTTCAGTGCCCAAAGTATTCAGACCACATTTTACAAAAAGCAAATCCCCCTCATTCTCCCTTAACAAAAGGGGAGTAAAATCCTCGGCGCAGTTTGTCCGGGGAGGGGGGATTTATTCTTTGACTTCTTTATTGAGAAACAATCTAGCCAATAACCTACGTCTTAGTATTTGCCATGTCCAAGCTTTTCTGGCTTTTCAGCGTTTCGTAGCGTTCCAGAGCTCTTTCATAATCTCCTGAAGCTTGCAGAACTCTCAGGTTTTCTAACAGATGTTTGTAAACCTCCTGCCAGTCAAGATTAACCCTGAAGGCAAACATTGCAGCGTTGAGATTATTCATCTCGTCTTTTGCCGCTCTGAATTTTTTTCTTATTACTTCTGTTGAATATATGTTGTTATAAACATACTCTATGCCATCAATAAATTCCTGAAGTGTGAGTTTAGACAAAACATACGTTAAATGATGCGACGTGTAATAAATCCAGTCTTCAGGAAAGTTTGTTCTGAACAGTCGGTTGTCACCATCAAGCCTCTTTTGTAATGGTGTATTGATGAATGGACACAATATGCCACAGGTCATTATGTCGATCTTTGCATCTAATATAAAATCAACAACATCTTTAAAGGTATCCGGAGTATCATTATCATTTCCAAAAACCATAGTTCCCCAGACCGCAAGGCCATGCTTCCTTATATTCTTTATTGCCTCTTTATATTTATCTATTGTTATACGAAGATTAACTCCCTTATTCATTGATTTTAATGCATCTTCATTTATGGATTCAATACCAATGAGCACTCCCACACATCCACTCTTTGCCATATAGTCCAGTGTTTCATCATCCTCATAAATGTTCAACGAAGTAAACCCGAACCAGTTCTGATAAATACCTCTATCAACCATCCCCTTAAAAAGGTCTCTGACCCTTTCATAAGATTTTTTGCTATGGCCATAAAAATTTTCATCTGTCAGGATAAGACCTCTATATTGCCCTTTTATTGCCTCCAACTCATTAAGGACATCATTGATGGGTCTTTCTCTGTACTTTCTTCCCTGGAACTGTGGAACTGAACAGAATTCACAACTGAACGGACAGCCTGCAGTTGTAATTATGCCGGAGTACCGGTATTTGTACTTGTCAGTCAAAAACTTTCTATCCGGTAAAAGGTCCTTATATGTTTCCATAGGAGTCAGGCCGCCATCATATGTCGGCTTAAGTTCATTTTTTTCAAAATCAGAAATTATCTGGTCCCATATCGGGACAGCTTCTCTTATTACCACAGAGTCTACGTATTTAGCCGCCTCTTCAGGATAGCTTGTCGCATGTACTCCTCCCATTATTACGGGTATTCCGTTCTTTTTGCATGCGGTGGCGATCTGATATGCTCTGTTTGCCTGATAACTTACGGACGTTATTCCAACCAGGGCAACATTCGTCTTATCAAAACAGACGTTTTCACCTTTTTCATCTACCGCCAGTTCCTGAGTTTCATCTATTATGTCTACTTCCCAGTTGTCAGGAGTTAATGCCTTCAAATATCCCAGATTTACGGGCATTTGATTTAGTACTGAAACATTTTCCTCACCTACGTTACCGATAGGATGGGGATTTATAAGAATTAGTTTTTTCATTTTTTTTCTCTTATGACTGAGATTTATCAGGTATTAATAATACATGTGCAACTGCGTATTCTTTACAATGTGATAACGAGACAGAAATTTCTCCGATGTTTTTCTCAGTTGCAAGTTCTTTCGCTCTACCATATAGATTTACATAAGGCTTTCCCAGTTCATCATTCAGCGTTTCTATATCAGTCCACTTCATCCTGTCTCTCAAACCTGTTCCAAACGCCTTGAGGACTGCTTCTTTTGAAGCAAAACGCACTGCATAATGCTGGTAACAGTTCTTTCTGGATTGACAGTATTCTACCTCGTCAGAAGTATAAACTCTCTTTAAAAAGTTTTTGTGTGATCCAAAGACCTTTTCGATCCTGCTAATTTCAATAATATCTATGCCTGTATACATTTACAACCTTTTAATCTAAGAAATTTATAATTAAAAACTAAAAAAATCAAGTACTTTGTTGTACTGAAAGGATGGTATATTCAGAAAAAATGAATAAGGCGGGAATGATTATGCATTTACTTTGCATAAGTATTTAGTTTCTCATACTATCAGTCAGTTCAAGTATAATTTTAGTAGAAAATTCTAATGGTTGTATTTGTTGTTGTCAACCATAATTTCAATTTGAATAAGACCTTATGGAGTTAACAAAAAAGAACCTAAATAAAAATATATTTAGATTGGCACTTCCTGTCGCGTTGGAAAACGTCTTACACATGGCCGTTTTCATAGTAGATATCATCATGGTAGGTAGGCTAGGTACCGTTCCTGTTGCGGCAGTCGGGTTGGCAGGTGCATTAGGCTTTATTACTGCAATGATATTTACTGCCCTTAATGTCGGAACCACGGCACTTGTTGCAAGAAATTTTGGCGCCAAACAAAAAAATGAAGCCAGGAAAGTAGCGGGACAGTCTCTATTAATTACACTCTTTTTCGGTTTAACTTTCATCCCATTCATCTTTTACTTTGCTGATAATATTCTTGTCTTAATGAGCGCTGATGAAAATGTGGTTTTATTAGGGTCACAATATCTCAAAATAGTACTGAGTTTTTTTATTTTCCGGTTGATTATCCTGACTGGGTCCTCAATCTTCAGGGGAGCCGGAGATACAAGAACTCCCATGCTAATTACACTGGTAATGAATTGTGTAAACATATTATTGAACTGGCTTCTCATATTCGGTATATGGATTTTTCCTCGTATGGAGGTAGCCGGGGCTGCATGGGCGACATCAATCGCTTATACAATAGGTGCGTCCCTGATTTTTTACCGACTTCTGAGCCGGAAAAGTATTTTAACAATACGATTTAAACACATTATTGACGTAAACATATCTATCATTAAAAGAATACTGAGGATTTCACTTCCTGCAACATTAGACGCTTCTTTAACCCAGATGGGTTATCTCTTTTTTATTAAGATAGTTGCCATGCTTGGTACCGTTTCACTTGCTGCGCACCAGATTGCTATCAGGATAGAGGCCCTTTCATTTATGCCAGGTTTTGCATTAGGAGTGGCAACTACTACAATTGTAGGACAAAGTCTTGGTGCGAATAAACCCGATCTGGCAAGGTTGAGCATGAGGAAGAATTGCCAGATTGCACTGGCATTGATGGGATTCTTCGCATTTATATTCCTTGCATTTGCTAAGCCAATGGCAAGCATTTTTCATCCGGAGCAGGATGTTCTGGCTCTCAGCGCTTATTGTGTAATGATTGCTGCGATAGAACAACCGGCACTGGCAATTTATATAGTATATGCCGGAGGTCTACGTGGAGCAGGAGACACTTTAAGTCCCATGATTGTTACGATAGTGGGAACATTGTGCATTCACTTGCCGGTTGCTTATGTCTTTGGAATTGTGCTAGAATGGGGGCTCGCCGGAATCTGGTTCGGTGCGGCACTTGATTGGATAATACGTGCTATTGCCGTATACATTCTCTTCAGAAAAGGAAGGTGGAAAACAATAAAGATATGAAGATAACTTTTCTTGGTACAGGAACATCATACGGTGTGCCTATGGTCGGCTGTGAATGTCGTGTCTGTACATCCGACAATCCAAAAAACTCAAGAACACGTTCTTCGATTATTATATCGGATGGAGAATATAATATACTTATAGATGCGGCAACTGAATTACGTATTCAGTGCTTGAAAAACAGTGTTAAAAGGTTAGATGCTGTGTTGTTAACACATTCTCATGCAGATCATGTTTTGGGATTTGATGACCTGAGACACTTTAATAGAATACAGAAAACCAATATTCCGGTATATGGATCTGCGGAGACAGTAAATAGTATATACAGAATGTTCTCATATGCATTCAGGGAAGTATCTTCAAACGGCAGCAAACCAAAAGTTACTCTCATACCAATTGACGGGACAATTAATCTTTCCGGAAAGGAAATAATCCCTGTAGACGTAATGCACGGGCAGGAAAAAGTCACAGCATATAGATTTGATAAATTTGCTTATGTAACGGATGTAAGTCAAATTCCTCAGGATTCTGTAGAAAAGCTTATGGGACTTGATATTCTCATTATTGCCGCTCTTAGAAACAGACCTCACGAAAAACACCTTAGTATTGAACAAGCCATAAGCGTAGTATCAAAGTTAAAGCCGAAACAAACATTTTTTACGCATATAGCACATGACATAGAGCACGAAGAGACAGATAAAACTTTGCCGGCAGGAATTAAACTGGCATATGACGGGTTGTCCGTAGAGGTGTAAATTTGTTTTGGAGTGTTATGCTCTAACCCATTATAAAAATGATAGTTATAAAGATATTGACAAAATAATAGCCTTTTGATAGTATCAAACAGGAACAAATCGACACAAGAAAATGTAAGAATAATCAATGTGTAAAAGTCCGTTAAATACTTGATAGGAGAGACGCAAATGTATAAGAAGATTATTATCGCCGTAATGTGTGTCGCTGCAATTTCAGTCTTGACCACCGGTTGTCAGATGACTGGAACACAGAAAGGAACCGCTGCCGGAGCAGGTCTTGGAGCTGCCCTTGGAGCAGGCATTGGTGCACTGGCCGGTAATGCAGGCATGGGCGCGGCAATAGGTGCAGGCGTAGGTGCCGTGGGTGGAGGACTGACCGGTGACCATATGGACAATAAAAGAGAGGCGGCTGAAAAAGCGGATTTGCAGAGGCAGCTTGAACTGGAAAGACAATCAGGATCCTCTCAGGGACAAAATAAGATTGATGCACATTATGAGTATGTAAAAAAGAGAAAGTGGGTAGATACATCAAAAAATGAGAGAGTCTGGGTAGAAGAGCGTGTCGACGGTGATCGAAGGATTGAGGGACACTATGAAGACAGAAATGTACCTTCCGGACACTGGGATGAATACGAAGAAAAGATATGGATCCCCGAACATTTCGAATAGAAAATTAATATTTTATGTTATTATTTGCTAATCCCATCTTTCACCTCAAAAGGGTAAAGGTGGGATTAGAAATATATATTTTGTTTTATAGACACATTTTATACCTGTTTAATATCTTGGCATGCAGTCCTACCATTAGCCTGGCTGTCTAAGCAGTTTTACTGCAACAAACTTGTCCGCCACTCCGAACTATAAACAACAAATCGAAAAGAATTTAGCATTTCCATGCATCAGGGGATAATCCCTCATTTCTGATTACTTTTTAACTGGCAATATTACCGGTTTTGTGAAAAAATATTAAGGCATAGCCTGGCTGAGCCAGAATACAGAAGGAATTCATCTCATTTCGGTCATTACTCAACCAGGTTGGGTATGATATTGTTAATAATTTTCAAGGAAAGATGTAATGTCGGCTGATGAAATAGTAGACAATAAAGGCAAGGTTTCTTATAAAAGCCAGATAGAGCAGAAGCTGGAAAAGGCACGGTTCAGGTATAATATCTTCAGATGTGAAAGGATATTTTTAACCGTTTTGACAATCGGGTTGACTGTAGCTCTTATTACCTTAGTTGCCCGGAAATTTGTCAATCTACCACCATATACTTTTACCGTTCTAATCTCTTTGTTCTCAATCTATTTCCTTGCAAATCTGGTTATTGCATTTTCCCGGTGGATGGGGAAATCTGATGCGGCAAGTATGCTGGACAAGAAGATGGGTTTTAAAGAACGTCTTGTTACTGGTCTGGAATATGCCGAACAGAATGAAAATAATAAATTTCTTGGCCTGCTTGTTGATGAAATTAATAGTAAACTTGATGATAAAAGTATAAAAAAGTCCATCCCACATAAATTTCCGAGGTCTACAAAGTATTTAATAGCGGTATTAATATTACTCCTGATTTTCTTATTCTTGCCTTATGAGTATCCTCTAGAACCTGATCAAATGGTTACAGATGCAAAAAAATCGGTTATTGAAACAACGGAAGAAAGTGACACTGTTGTTGAGCAAGAAGATACAATAAAGCAGGAAGAAAAGGCGGAAGAAACTCTGCAAGAAGAAGGTGAAAAACTTGCGGAAACGAAGAGTGAGAAACCTGAAAATGACCAGGAGAAAAAAGCGGAAGCACAATTATCGACATCTGCAGAAAAAGAACAACAGAAACAAAAAACGGAAAATTCTCTACAAGGGAAAATATCAGATTTATTAAGTAGCATTAATTCTAAATTGGATCAACTCGAAGGCAAGCCAAAGTCGAAAGATAAAGTTGAGAGTCAAAAATCTGAACTTTCTGATCAAAAAAAACAGGAAAGTGGGCAAACAGAAGAGAAGCCTGGTCAGGCATCTGGAGTAGAAAAGGAAAAGTCGAAAGATAAAAAAGAGAAAGATGCAGACTCATCAGTTACTAAAGCAAAGCCTGATTCAACTGATAGGGAAGAGCAGGAGAATAAAGAAAAGGAAGACAAATCAGAACAGTTAGACAGTGAGGACAAGAAGCAGAAGGAAGAAGAAAAAAAGGAAGAAGCGGATAAACCCGAATCTGATGAAAAAACTCCTGAAGAGAAGAAAGAGGAGAAGGAAAAAGAGAAAGAAAAGGAACTTAAGCTGCCCAAGTCGAAACTGCTGCAAAAACTCATGAAACTCTTCATGCCACCACAAAACGATAATATGCCTTCGCCAAGTATTCCAATGGATGGGGAGGCTCAAGATCCGGCAGACTCTTCAAATAGCGAATCAAGTGAAAGTGAACAGAAAGATTCTTCCGCTTCAGAAAGCTCTTCATCATCATCTCAGCAGGAGCAAAAACAGGGAGAATCAGGAGAGGAATCGTCTCAATCTGGTGAATCTGAACCTGCTCCTTCCGGATCAGAAGAAAAGGATACCTCAGAATCTCAAGAAGATGATTCTAATCAGGATAATAGTGATGAATCTGCACAAGGACAGCAACAAGAGGGAGATACTTCTGGTACCGGGAACTCAGAAAACAAGCCGATGGATGGTGCTGAACAAGAACCTCAAGAAGGTCAGGGTGGTCAAAGTGACTCACAAAATACAAGTGGGTCTGAGGCTGGATCCGACACAGATAGTAAAACCGGTACAGGAAGTGACGATACTAAAGCTGGAAAGGATCAAAAGGAGCAAGAGACAGATTCTTCAGATGTAGGACAAGGTGGAAATACGGAAAAGACAGAGAAACAAGGCACAGATGACGCAAAAGGATCTGGAGAAGAATCTTCGTCTTCTGGAAAAGACAAAGAACAGAAGTCTGATACTCAACAACAAGATTCCGGTAGGGATAATAAGGATACATTAGCACAAGGACAACAAAAAGAGTCTTCTGAAACGGAGAAAAATGATAATAAGTCAACAAGTGGTGGACAGGCAAACCAGGAAGACCAAGGTGGGCAGGGAGATTCTAAAGAGACTGGGGCTGAGGTAGCATCTGGAAAAGATACAGAATCCGGAGCAGGAGGAGAGAGCTCTGAAACAAGTCAGAGTCAAAATGAGCAAGAGACAGGTTCTTCAGATTTAGAACAGGGTAAACAATCAGAAAAACCTGATACACAAACTGCAAGTAGTGGAAAAGGGACTGAAGGTCAATCAGCGTCTTCTGGTTCAGAGGATATGCAAGAAACCGGTCAACAAGAGACTGGAGCTTCTGGACTTGCGTCCGGCCAGGAGAAAGAGTCAGGATCTGGATCAGACGGTACCGAACAAGATACACAAAAGGGTGAGGAAGGTCAGGGAGAAGCTCAAGAGACTGGAGGTGCTGAACTTGCGTCTGGTCAGGAGAAAGAGTCAGGAGCTGGATCAGAAGACACCGAACAAGAGACACAAAAGGGTGAGGAAGACCAGGGAGGAACTCAAGAGACTGGAGGTGCTGAACTTGCGTCTGGTCAGGAGAAAGAGTCAGGAGCTGGATCAGAAGGTACCGAACAAGAGACACAAAAGGGTGAGGAAGGTCAGGGAGGAACTCAAGAGACTGGAGGCACTGAACTTGCGGCTGGTCAGGAGAAAGAGTCAGGATCTGGATCAGACGGTACCGAACAAGATACACAAAAGGGTGAGGA
>JABHIW010000014.1 GCA_018670825.1 Candidatus Scalindua sp.
ACCTCGGCAGATGGCTGACGGATGGAAATATCGAATTTCTGGGCCGAAAAGATGATCAGGTAAAGATTCGTGGTTACCGGATAGAGTGCGGTGAGATAGAGCAGATCATGTTACAGCATTCGTCAATTCGGGAGGTTGTAGTATCGGCACGGAAGATGACAGGCGGAACAATGGAACTGGTGGGCTATATCATATGCAGTGAGGAGGTTAAGATACCGGAAATTCGTTCATATTTAGGAACGTACCTGCCGGAGTATATGATTCCTTCGTATTTTGTCCGGATAGACCATATGCCATTAACTCAGAATGGAAAAATAGATAGAAAGGCACTACCGGTGCCGGAAGGATTAGAGATCAGTACCGGAAAAGAGTATGTTCCTCCTCGTGATGAGATGGAAAGAGAACTGGTTACCATCTGGGAGGAAGTTTTAGGAAGACAAAATATTGGAATAGAGGATAATTTTTTTGAACTGGGGGGGCATTCTTTAAAGGCATTGAAACTGGTATCAAAGATTCAGAAGATTTATGATGTCGATATTTCTCTTATGTCGGTATTCCAGGCACCTGTTATTAAAGACCTTGTTTTGAAGGTTGTTGCCGCAAAGAATCTGGATGAACATGGCGTAGATAATCCCTATATTGTATTTAACGAAAAGGCGAAAAAACGTTTATTCTGTTTTCCACCGGCTGCCGGTTATTCCATAGGGTATCGTGAGTTGGCAATCATCCTGGATACGTACGCTTTTTACGGGTTTCATTTTATTGAACATGATGATCCATTATCTGAATATCTAAAACTCATTACACAAATCCAATCAACGGGGCCATATATCTTGCTGGGTTATTCAGCCGGTGGAAACCTGGCTTTCGAGGTGGCTCGTGAATTAAAGAAACACGGTCGAATCGTTTCAGATGTTATCATGCTTGATTCATACAGAAGAGAAGAAAAACAACTTCTCTCTCCTGAAGAGCAACAATCACAGAGGGGAATTTACCTGGATAACGAGGTTGTAAAAAAATACATGATAAACGAGCGGTTAAAAGAGACGTTTATAAGGAAAATGGAGGCATATACTTGCTATCTGTCGAATAGTATTGATCATGGAATGGTTCACGCGAACATCCATGTTATCAATGCTGCGGACAAAGAAAAGTTAGAAGCTAATCATGCATGGAGTAATGCAACGGATATGAAATGTACGTATTTTCAGGGTGTTGGTAAACACGAGCAGATGTTAGATGGGGAATTTATAAAAACAAATGCAGGGATAATCTCAGGCATTCTAAAAGAGATAAGTTTTCATTCAACGTGATCTTGGATAGTATCAGCAGGTACAGACAAAGGTAGTAGTGCTCGTTTCGGATAAGAAACCTGTCATTCCCGCCCGCCAGAATGAGTATCGGGCTGGCAGTCTGTTGAGCGGGAATCTAGTCCATCTGATTTCTTAAGAGCTGTCCGACAGTTTTACTGTCTGACAGACAAAATAGTAGTTCTACTGCTATCGTATGGAGTGAAAGCTATGTTTCATTATGATTTGCCAGTTTGAAAGAGTAGAACTCTAGCATCCTGGTGTCCGACAGTAAAACTGTCGAACAGTAAAAAAGATTCTTCGGTCGTTCCTCTCACGCCCAAGGTGGATCTGCCTCTGGCACGACATCAGAATGACATGCTGAAATGTCATTCTGAGTGTAGCGAAGCGGAATGAAGAATCTAATTTAATGCATAGAAATTTTAATGTTAATAACACTTCGACTCCGTTCAGTGTGACGTTATCCTGATCGGAGTCGAAGGATAGTCGTTTGTCGCGATAGCGACCTAACTTGAAGGATTAATTGTGGAAGAATACGAAATCGAAGCAGTTACAAAAATACTTGCAGATTGGAATCCATTAGGTGATAGAGTAAAAAGTATTCTAGATGATGATGGCTATAGGACAGAAGCGATCGACATATTATTTTACTTAAATATGGAGGGATTATCTCAAACTACCAAAATTGTTATGGAGATTTTAAACGAAGCATTTGATTTGTCATTATCAAAAGATGAGTGTTCAGTACCGGCAAATAAAATTTCTAATATATTGAGAAAAAAGAATTAAGTCATATCTGAATTGAGCGATTATTAAGCAACATTGTCATTCCCATGAATATGGGAATCTGAAAATCAAAAACTAGATTCCTGCTCAACAGACTACGGGAATGACAGGCTCTTTATGACATGTAAGGGCTGTCCCCGGAGTTTAACAATCATGAAGGCTAAAAATAATGTTCCTGAAATGCCCATAATTCGTCCGCCGAGTGAATGGCAAAGTCTGCTCGTGCGCGTTACCAGAGGCTGCAAATGGAACCGATGCCGTTTTTGTGGTATCTATCCACATCTTGGTGAGAGCGGTTTTTCCATAAGGTCAGTAGATGAAGTCAAACACGACATTGACCTTCTCAAACAATCCCATCCGGATGCAAAAACAGTATTCATTGGTGATGCTGACCCGTTACAGGCAGGTGTTGATCTCTTTGTGGAAGTTTCCGGATATTTACGTCAGGTTTTGCCGATTAAGAGACTTACCTGCTATGCAAGGGTGTCGACACTCTGGAAGTTGAAGAAGGACGCTATCAAGGTTCTTGCGCAGGCGGGCCTGAACAGGGTGCATATCGGACTTGAATCAGGAGACGTAAACACCTTACGCTTTCACCGAAAAGGGCAGTCTCCAGAAATAATTAAAGAAACATCTGCATGGCTGAAGGACGCCGGTATTGAAATATCCTTCTATGTGCTTCTGGGCCTGGGTGGCAGTGACCACTGGCAGAGACATATTCGCGAGACGGCAAAACTCATCAATGAGACAGAACCGGAATTTGTCAGGTTGAGAAGGTTATGGTTGTATGGAAGTGACGCACAATTTTCAGGTCCAGAATCTCCGCTATTATCAGAAATTCGTACTGGTACTTTCCAGCCGCAAACTGCTGAAGGAACTGTTCTTGAACTCAAGATGTTGATTGAAGGACTTGATGATAACCTTTCCACATTTGTTGTCTGCGATCATGGAAATAATTATGTGTATGTATCCGGTAGTATGAAAGAAGACAAAAAAGATATACTGGAAACAATCGACGCATTCCTTGCCCTTCCTGAAGGTGAGAGGGAAGCGCACTACAGTGCGGTTGGTTCACAGATTTAAGTACCCTGTTTGACGAGAGTATGTAGGGCAGTCTCCGGAATTGACTGTAGGGGCTGTTTCCCAAACAGCCTTTTTTATGAGGTTCGTTTGGGAAACGAACCCTACAATTCGTGTTTCATTCGATGGATGTAACATTTTTCTAAAGTAAATTTTTGTGTCAATAAATATCAGGAATCTTTCGATTTCGCTGGAATGAGTAAATTCTCGATTGTCTGATTGTCTTTGATTGAAAATTCATAAAGAGGAGACCGAATTGGTTCAATCGTTTTATCCTCGTGATAAATCATTCCGCCACCTGTAGGAATCCCGATACCTTTTGTATATTCTCCCTTGAACAGAACCGTTTTTCTCAGATTCTTCCAATCACTTTTTTCCTTATGCACATCGATGATGTAAGGAACAAACTGGAATGCGTCAAATACACGTTCCTCCTGAATCTCTTCTTCCCGGTATCCGCACATCCCCAGTTGTATTGCTCCCGCGGAAATACCGATCAAAATAGCTCCTTCTTCATGCTTCCTGACAACTACCTCTCTTATTCCTGTCTTCACAAACACATCCCATCCTTGTTCTACATCTCCTCCGGATAAAAGAACGATATCAGCTTTTTCAAGAAACCTCTGGTCATCTTTTGGGAAAGCGGAATGAATCATTCGGCAATTTATGATTCCAATATTCTCCATAGCAGCTACAAAGAGATCGTAAAATTCCGGCAGGTCTCCATTCGAAGCGCCTATATAAGCAGCCTTGAGCGAGTTTTTCTGCAAACCTTCAGTTACGGAATTGAGAAAACAGATACCGTCTGACTTCCAAAATAGGAGTTGGCTGTCAGAAAAGAGATATACAGGGTTTGAAGTGTTCATGTTCAATGTATTATTTAAACTTATTTAAAAATATATTTACTGTAAGCAGTTTACTGTTTTCATAAGTTACCTGATTACTGAGCATATACAGCTGTCCCTTTATTCTATGCTGTTAACGCCTCAATCACCTGTGAGCGTTAGCGAGTCCGAGTGTATTGATTTGTGTGTGCCCGGCATGGGCATGATCTTATGAGGTGGAAGTCCTCTGTACATTTTCCGGTAAGGAGTCATTTAGTGACTATAACAAAAAGTACTATCCGAAGGCAAGGGCTAAAGGGCGACCTGAGGTCTAAAGGAAGCCGGAGTGAAAACCTGCGAGTTGACGGACAGAAATCGCATATAAGGCCGAACCCCTGGGCGAGGGAGCACCACATTCCGAAGCCCATCAGGAGAACATGGGGGATGGTAAATGCGGCAACTGTGCAGGAAAAGATCATGTTCTTGCCCGGGGAGATCTGCCCGACTTTGCGTTCACCTTTGGTGGCAGCGCCTTTTGCAGTAATGTACTGGGTGATTGGGCAGAAGTCAGCAGGCGGCATAGTAGTGGATTCTTATAGATGAAGCGAAGGCCTGAGGCTAAGAGAGAGTTATACCCATTATACTCTAGGCATCGTTTTGGCCGACCGGTCGACTTAAAGTGTTCTAGGCGTGATGATGGATTAGTATTACTTACAATCAGTTCCTTAGCTCGTAAAGGGTTGATTGGTCATGCTACGGTGTGTCACTCTTGGTAACCGCCACTTACGAACCCGTATGAGTTGGTGGTGTGGGAGGGAGGGGGATCAAAACCCCTCTCCTATCCCGATTATGTTTTTTATTCATATTCAGCAAATTTCAACAAATTATTTATATTTTTAAGAACAACTTCACTTACTTTTTTTTGTTCATTAGGACTGTCACTGCCACAAAAGTATATTTCCAAAAATGCATAATCACAACCATCATCTTTATATGGATGGTACAAATCGTTCCAAGCTTTTTCGTAGGAAGCAATATTATTTTTGCGAATATGAACTTTAAATTTATTGAAAGCGATACAATGTTTAAGAAAAGCGTCGGTAAGGATATCATAAGCCTTTTTCCTTGGAGTTTTTTCAGTAATGTACCTATCGTCGAGCAAGATCAATTCCTTGACAAACGAAGCACGAAAAGAGGCAGCAGCTTTTTTGGAAAATTGAATTCTGATAGTTTTAATTGCAGTGTAATAGGCGCAAATACCGCCGATAATAGCACCGAGAATAATAAAGCCTCCAGTGATAATGATATAGCAGAATTCTTTCATTTGCTTATTTATATGGTGATAGGAATGATATTGGCAATCCCCTTAATTCCATTTGTAATAAAGAAAACATTTAGAATATTAGATAGAATCCACTGAAACATAATGATAGTATTCACTGGCGGCCCGCTTTTGGCCGTCCTGTGAAATACAATGTTAGGCGATGGGTATCGTTCTGCTTACATACAAGTCCATCTTCTTATCTTCTTGCTACCGTTATCTAATCAGTGTCAGAATGAATGAGATGGCTATTCCCCAGATAAGGCTATTGGCAACCTGAAGAAGGTAGAAAAGAATTCTCCCACCTTCTGAAATCGGTAAATGGAGCATTACCCTCTCAATTGGTTCCTGGAGAACCTTCGTGCAAGCTATCAGATTTATACGATAGGTAACATAATGTAACAAAAAATGCAGTATCGCAATCATTGTAATTGTAAGTATTAATGTCATCGGTATTCTCCAGCTAATTATTAGCGCGTCACTACCTGTGATTGTTCGGTGACTCCTCGTATCTTCATATGTCTCTTAATCCCGTTATCGTACCAATTGTCCTCGAAACCAACGAACTTAATTGAAACCGTAATGGACGGGCAGTCACCTGTCTCAAGCAACTCCTGGGCATAATCTAGTGCTGCCTGATAGTCCGCTAGGATAGCCTCGGCTAAGGCATCGTCAGGACTAACGTAATCCGTTGAGAGAGGTCTTGAGCCAGGGAATGGTATTAGACCTTTCGGAGGCACTACGACATCTGGATTAAACAAATGCCCAATAGTCATGCCCCCAGCGGCGCAACCATGTACTGTTACCCCTGAACTGGGGCCAGTATTGAAGGTATGTGGGGTCTTTGTATAGTGTCCGAAGATAATTTCAATTGTACAGTCTGGGACGGTGTATTGGTCTGTTTGGTCGTAGCCCTCAAGAGGGTCACCCCTTACTAGACTCTCAACAAATTTACCAATTCCCGCCCAGAAGGCCATTATACCTAAGTTTACCACTGAATCAGGTAAGGCCACGCATTGATTTGGTACATAGCAGGTAATGGATGCACCATATGAAGTGATGCTGTAATATTTTGCTATAGACTTCCTGGCTTCTTCCGTGTATTGAAGCTCTCGTCTGCGTGAGGCGGAACTCTTCTTGATCTTACTAAGGATACACAGAAATGCTTCGCGACTGAATATAGGAACTGAGGTTACCCTATGTGCCATTGCTGTCCTCCAAATATGAATAGTTGATTTGTTCGCCTAACGCTTCCCATCAGCCGCGCCGCTTTTTAGCGTCGGCTGCATGGGCTGGTTAGGCTGTTGCATTATCGTCAGACTCGACCCCATTTATCTTAGGCTGAACTTCTGTCGCTTCATCTGTCACCTCGTTATGCATGGTCGCTCTTAACTTTGGTGTCAATGAAACCGGAGGCAGGCCACTTAGCTATCGTCGCGGTAAACCATGACGAGATAAGGGAAGATCGCGGCCAAGGCTGGTCCTCGCCCGGTACGTACCCTGCTATCTTTTGTGATTTTGATGTCCTGCTCTAGCCACTCCGTGCCGTCGAAGACGTTGTACCAGAGATCATTACTGCTACCTGCCTTGTAGGCGAGATACAGCTTTCCGTCATACACGGCCAACGCCGGTCCCTTGTTAGTCTTTGTATGACCACCCTTGGAAATTTTGATGTCCTGCTCTAGCCACTCCGTGCCGTCGAAGACGTTGTACCAGAGATCATTACTACTACTTGCCTTGTAGGCGGTGTACAGCTTATCTTCATACACGGCCAACGCCGGTCCCTCGCTAGTCTTTGTATGGCCACCCTTGGAAATTTTGATGTCCTGCTCTAGCCACTCCGTGCCGTCGAAGACGTTGTACCAGAGATCATTGCTGCTTTTGGCTTTATAGGTGGTGTACAGCTCACTGTTATACACCGCGAGCGCCGGTCCCTCGCTGGTTCTGGTATGCCCTTCCTGTGAGATGGGAATGTCGGGAATGACCCAGCTTCCGCCATCGAATGCCGTGAACCAGACGCGGGCCGATGCCCCCGAGAACAAATAGTCAATAAACCAACCGATGGCGCCGCCGATGATGCTGCCAAGATAAGCGCCAAGCAGCGCGCCGAGTCCAGCACCCAGCGGGCCTCCGTAGATGCCCCCAATAATCCCGCCGATGATGCCGCCTGCAACCGTACCGATACCGGCGCCGATGCCGCCGCCCGTATTGCTGAACCCAAATATGGAGTAGCCGCCGACAATGAACGACAGCGGCCAATTGAGCAGGGAGCACCAGGTGCGCCCCACACGGCTCTCGGTCATTACCAGATCGGGAGCGGCTCGCAATGCATCAGCATAGGTTTGCATGCCGATGGTGTTGGGTGTAGGCCATGGCTGCAAAGTGCATTCACAGGGTGCAGCGCCGCCGAGCACCGTATAGATAAACGTCCCCAGCTTCCCTTGTCCGTCACATTCGGGTTTATCACCTCCGCCGTCTGAGAAGTCAAACCCCTCTTTCTCCAGCGCATTGTCACAATCGCCCCCGCGCCCGCCGCAGCCCATATAGTGCGACAGATAGTAAGTGGCCCACGAGCCGGGGATGTGGCCACCGCCAGTCATGCCCTGGATTTGTACAGCGTGCACCAGCTCATGCGCGATGTCCAGGAAAGTGTCATTCGAGCAGGGATCATAAGTATCGATATAGATGCGGATATCGGGCGATGGCCCGCCGGATGACATGGTGAAGCCATCAGCCGATACACCGAGCGGAAGACCGTGGTAGAACGCGATGCGGGAGAAGTCGAGCTTTGGAAAAAGGACCTTGCAGCAATCCATGAGACATGACGGTAACGCAATGAGAGTAGGCATGGTACCTCCAAAATAAATGGTTAGGATTTAGTAATCATTAAAAAAACGAGTAATGCTAAGCCAAACTTGAACACCAACTATACAAGCCATAACAAATGTTAAAAATAACATTGCATACGTTAATATTATGATATGGAATGTCTGTTTTTTTGATGCCTTACTGAGATCAATTACTGTCTCTTGCAGCCCTTTGTTAGATCTTTTCCTTTAAAGTTCAGCGTGGTCACTCCAGCCACAATGAGGGCAGGTCTTAACCACAATTGTATGACGTTCATCTCCAAAACCCTTTTCCTCAAAATCAGTCGCAGGCGCTTTGCAGTTGGGTCAGGCAACATGTCCCAATATTGGATCAGGTACAATGTCTCCAGAATTTAGGGCTTCTTGAAACAATTCGAGCAGTTCGCTTTCAGTTGGCTGCGATTGAGGCAATTTGTCTATTATTGGCTTGGCCCAATCAGGTATTTCCGTTGACGACTTCTTATGATAGATATGAGTTACCAGCCATGAAACAAAACCACCAAGAATCACACCTATCACAAGTTCAATCATTGTTTTTTCTCCCGATCTAACGTCGAGGTGAGCAACCCCGTTTGGCGAATAAAACTTCTTAAAAAAATAAAATAAACAAGGAGCCTTAAAGTGATCAAACCGCACAAGATAAAGGGGTTGGCTCCACTGCTTTGTTAGGGATTATTTCTCTTTGATGAATTTTTCTATATTTTTCTTTTCAATACCAGATTTTATCAGCTTAAATCTATCTCCAGACTTATCTGTCCACCACGTATCTTTCTCAAATGTCTTCAAATCCTTTAAGGAAGGCAGATTATCGAAGAGCTCAAGAGACTTATGTGGAGCATAAAATACCACGGATAACGTCCATTTGTTAGCCAGCTTAGGATGCCTATAGATATGAACAAGAGCCCATTTGCCCTTGAATTTTGCAACCACTAATGCTGATTCTATGTAGAGAGATTTTTCGTTATAGAAAGGTCTTTCATCTTCTTCAACTTTCCATTTCAGAATACCTATCTGTGTAAAAGCTTTCTTGTCCCATGAAATCTCTTTTTCCACAATTGCAGTGTCAAACTCTTTTGGTGCGGCTACCACAAAATTAGTGAAAAGACAGCTTAACATTAGAAATATAAAAATCTTTATTTTCATAACTCTCCCTAACGTCCTAAATCAGTTGGCAAAAATGGCTAACCGATAGATGTAAGATAAACTGAAAACTTTTGTTAGCCTGAAATGCATGGTTAAACATGAGTGCATTTTTGGTCAACTGGATTTAATTGTTAGACTTTTTTTAGTTTAAATTTTTTGTTTTCTTTTTGGTGTGGAGGTAAAATTGGACTTTTAATTCCAAATGGTCCCTGACCACGTTTTGAATAGCACATTTTTTCTCTTTCTTTAGTAAACCTTCCACTGCATAACAATTCGATTAATGTATAATCTTTTCCTACCGCAATCACAGATACATCAATCCATTCTGGAACTTTACCATTTCGACAAAGAATATTGGGAACTTCTCTTAGTTCAAGATGATGTAGTTCTTTATTATTGTCTTCCGGATATAGATCATTTTCTTCATCTGCATGATCATCACAAGATTGGTTTAACTTTATGTTAAATTTAAAATTATAAAAAAGTTTATTTTTAACATAGTTTTCTGTGAATTTTACACTGTGATAACTTGCGGAAGTCAAATATGTAAGGCAATCTTCTGTGTACATTTTTTTGTCTAACGTCTCGCATAAGCAACCACCACCTGTGCGTTATGATTGCAAGAGAGGCTTGGAGCGGCAGCCTCAATAAATATTAAATCGCATGGTTATTGGTGGTTGGCTTCATGCGTTAGTTATTTAGCTTTATACTTTTTTTTATAAGCAAAAAGAGATGATGATAAAATATAACCTGCTAACGCCCCAACAATAGCATATTTAAAGAGTGCACCGATAGTAATGTTACCCATACCGACAGTATTGTTCATTATTTCTGAATTTTTAGTATATGGACTAGCATTAACTATAAAAGAGTTCATTCCATAAAATGATAAAGAGGCTACACAACAATTTAGTATAGTTTTTAACCTGGGTAATGATTCCAATAGGTTAGAACTATTTATACTATTAAAAATCAAATGTGTTACTAAACCTGCCAGCATAGTGTGCCCTCCTACAATGACAGCAAAATGATAGGAATTATCTTCCCCTACTCCTACAGAGAAACCATAACAGAATGCCAAAACAGACCCTACCAATATGTTTTTTGAAAATCGTACTAGAGAGAATTCAGATTTATTTTCAGGATTTGCCATATTCATGAACTCCGTGCGTAGTTTTATTTAAACATAACGCCAGTATTGAGGGGCGCAAATGAAGCGGCAGCGTAATGAGCGTCCCTCTCCAATACATGGTTAGGTTTTACACATATCAAGTTATGTCTATTCTTTAATGAGACTTCAGTGATTAATTAGATATTATTTAATTTCCCAGACAACGCGCTCTAGCATTCCATCATCAAAAATACGTCTATCACTAAGGTTGTGAGTGTTGATTACTAAGGAAAACCTTTCAGAAGGTATATCTTTACTATAATTACCAATTAGCCATTCACCATCCGGTGATATCGCTTTAACTCTTACAGATGAAACACTGCCCAATAATGATGCGCTGCCTTTATTCAAATCGTATTTGAATATATTCCATACATAAAATTTCTTCCATGAAGAATAATATATATAGTCATTTGTCACGAATATCATTGGAGATTTGGCATCAATAATCTTATTGGAGTCTCCAGTTTCTATATTTGCAAATAGTATATCTTCAGTAAAAATATTTTCATCATCATAAGAAATACCTTGAGTGCTCCTACCCACACAATTGCTAGATTCTGTTGGTTCAAATATCTTTGGATTACTAAATGATGATAGATACACTCCTTTAGAATTGGTGGCCCATGCTAGTGTATCACCTCTATAATAACCGTCTGACTCAAATAAAATTAATCCATCATTAATTGACAATATCAACAGTTTATACTTGTCAGGAACATGAAAACAATTTCCGCCATATTCCTGAACAGGAGTCTTACTATGCAATTGCAAAATAGCTAGTTTTTCTTCATCAGGTGAGAGCCTAAATAAAACAGCATTGCTTTGAGACTCGATCGGGGATGGGAAATTAGAGTTTATAAACTCTACCTCTTTGGTTAATTCGAACTTTGGCAGATTGAATATACCAATTTTGTATCCGGTATCAGACCCTTGACGCTTCACTAAGCATGCAAACAAGGACTTTTGTATGTCCCATTGGCCTGATGCACTTAGTTGTGCCCCTTTAAAAGGCAACCACTTGCGCTGTTGAATGTCATATTTATCAATGGAAAAGTCTTTTAAATTTAATGAGTATTTTGAGGCATAGATATAACCGTTATTATTTCTTGAAAAATCTGCATCTTTGGCAATTTCTTCATAATCATCGCGAACTATACAAGAAGAAATCCCTATAACCACAAAAATCGTCACGATTAATCGAATAATTTTACTATTCATTTTTTGAAAACCTAACGTTCCGCATAAGCAACCACCACCTGTGCAGGACTCTAGCAAGAGAGGATTGAAGCGGCAGCCGCAATAAATATTAAACCGCATGGTTATTGGTGGTTGGCTTTATGCGATTGTTAGTTTTACTGCTTACATGTAAAAATGCACCAAATAATCCTGCAATGAAAATCGAGGCACTCATTATTAGAATCTCATCAACTGAATACTTGCCAATACACAT
This sequence comes from Candidatus Scalindua sp., assembly GCA_018670825.1. GTDB lineage: Bacteria > Planctomycetota > Brocadiia > Brocadiales > Scalinduaceae > Scalindua. The sequence continues at coordinate 11,956 of JABHIW010000014.1, forward strand.
GACAATCCAGAATATACAAGTAAGAATCCCAACGATAGCTGTAAATAAATACTCTTTATGGTTTGCAATTCTGGCGCACCAATATCCACCCAATACATGGCACACTAAAATGTATACTATTAGATCTCCGAATGGCAACAAGGTTTCGATACTCAATAATGAAGTATCATCAGTCTGTATAGTTGTATCAATCTGTGTGGCGGTATCATTGCCTTGCATTGTTGTGCCAATGTCTATCATCTTGTTCCCTAATTGATCTGGTTCTGTTCCTGCCAGAATAAGTATATAGGAAACTATGAAACCGAATGCTATTAAAAATACTTTAAAACCAAAAAAGTCTATCAAGAGAGCCAAAATAATAGCTTTGATAGCAGAACCCTTTTTCTTCAAAGGAGCGTTAGTATTAGAATATTGTGTTTCAATGATTTTATCATTCATTTAAATATCATTATGTGAAAAACTAACGTCTGAGGTGAGCAACCCCGTTTGGCAAATAAAATAATAGATAAAAATAAGATAAACAAAGAGTCTAAAAATAATTGAATCGCAAATGACGGAGGGGTTGGCTCCACTGATTTTGTTAGGCTGTTTCTCCTTGATAATTAAATTTGTATGCATTTATTGACAGTTATCCATATATGGAGGCAGGTCAAGTGAGCCAGGATATGAATTTAACATATGAGATATAGAAACTGTGTTATTTGAGATAATTATCGCAATTAAATTACCTTTATAACATCCTGTAAAACCGGTTTTATTTTGACTTTCTTCTATAATAGATGATTCTTTAATGATTATTCCTTTGCTTTTACAATATTGAAGTGCCTGTTGTGTAACATATTTGTGATCAATATGTGAATGATTCATTATCAATCCCTCAACGACAAAAGTAGTGTTATAAAACATTTGAGAATATTCTTCAATTTCCGAATAATTAAATCCACTTTTCATTAATTCAATAAAAGGTGTAAATTTGTGTATAAAATCTTTGAGATTTTCTGATTTTTGCCACCAAAAATCAGAATTATTTATTGATTCTTGTGTAAAAAGACTAGAGCTAAAATGCATCTGCTGCAAATTGCATGTTTTACAATATAATCTATAATCAGGAAAGTCTTCAGAGTAAAAACAGCCACCAAGCTCCACGTCTCCTTGTTCTATTTTTCTCTCCAATTCCTCACTCATAGATACGTGTCCATAAATTATTCGTATCTTTTTAAAAGTAGTATGACCATTTGGACAAACTGCAATACTATCGGAATCATCTGCAAAACAGGTTGCTGAAAGAAGCAAAAATATAAGCAAATAGAATCTTTTCATAAAATAATTTAGTGCCTAACTCGTTACTCTTGTGCAATAATGCACGATAATAACGATATATTGTAATATCATGCAAAATTGCCATATAATAATGTTAAATATTTCTATTCATTTTTCTGCTCCAAACAAGGACTTCTTAGACAACTGAAATTCTTGTTCATTACATGGGTATAAATTTCTGTTATAGTCATATCATTGTGACCAGGCAACTCCTGAAGGGCATGGACGTTGACTCCGGATTCAAGCATATGTGTTGCAAACCCCGTTAGAAATTAGCTTGAGTATTGTCGAAATATAACGGTAATCTATTTTGCAAGTAATGTTTACCAATAATTGACTTCAAATACCATTCTCTTGCCTTCGTATCATTTTCGTTTAAGCTGGCTTCATAATTAATAAGCTTCCAAGGTCGTTTATTTTTTGTAGATAACGGTATCCTTTATTGTTCCCTGTAAAAAGCAGGTTTATTTTGTATGCATAAGTGGTTTGTTTCTTATTTACAAGTCTGTGATGTGAAGAAATTATGATTTGAGAACGGTTGTGTGCTGTCAAAAGTTCATATATCAACTTCCTTGTAAATAAGAACTTAATTAACGTTAACGAATCTTACCACAAGATGTGGCGTCATTTTGACTCTGGTAAAACCGATTTGTTTTGAAACGGGATGATAAAACAACATATTATTGAAGTCAAGGAAAAACAGATTTATGGAAAAATGGACACCAAATGTAGATAATTTTATTGTGTCCTGTCCTAATCATCTGGGAAATTTTCAGACGTTGTTCCGGGTCCTATTTTTGAGCTAGAACCTCACCGTTCGTGAATTTAAGCATAATTGCATGTATACAAACATCTTTCCCTCTCTTTCCCTCTTCTTACTTTAATAAATAAGCCGTTATGATTAACCGGAAAATGATAATATGATTGCGATATTATAAACCGGCAACTTCTTCAAGTTTCTTTGCTCATACCAAATATTTCAAAGTTTTTAAATCATAAATATATAATAAATAATGGCTCTTGAGTTAACTCATCAAAGTATATAAAATAACAAAGTTAAAAAACCTATTGATGCTTTTCGATTTTCATAAGCAGTTATGGATTGATGAGCACTCGTGGGGATATAGTATCACGATATGTTGGCCAAAGGATGGGCCAATCCTCATTGTCAGTGAGACAAATTTTCATGATAAATGCATCTCTCGCAGCAGAAAGTATCAAAACAATCAACATGTTGTTACTGGTTATTAGTGCCGCTTATAAATACACGAAAGACATGAAGAGGGGAAAGAGTTTTTTAATAAGTACTTTTCCTGGATTTCATGCTTTCCTTAGCAGAAAAAAAATATTTAACTTATTGATTGCGATCTGATATGTCCTCAAACAATAAAAACGATATAGTTCCCTTAACAGCAAATCAACGTGAAATATGGTTGGAGCAGGAACTTTTTCCCGATTCGCCTCATTATAATATCGGCGGTTATGTGGAGATAAAGACGGCTATAGATTATGATGTTTTTTACCGGGCGATAAGTCACCTTGTAGAGGAAAACGATGCGCTTCAGATTGTGCTGGAAAAGCACGAGGGTATCGCCCATCAGAGATTCGTTCCGCCAGATGGTGTTGATCTCCATGTTAAGGATTTCTCCGATGATAAAGATCCTTATAACAGGTGTCTTGCATGGATGCGTAAGGAG
>JABHIW010000013.1 GCA_018670825.1 Candidatus Scalindua sp.
AGATCCATTTATGTTGTCAGATGAGAACATAAAGTATTTAATTGAAAGCCTTCGAAGTATTCCACATCTTGAAATGATCCGTATACACACAAAGATGCCAATTACCTGCCCACATCGAATAACAGAAAGTCTTCTTGATATATTAGGGCAAGAACATGAAATTCCAATCTGGCTTAATGTCCACATTTGTCATCCGAAAGAAATTACGGATAAAGTAAAGAAAGTGGTCTGGGATCTGCTCCATACAGGCATCAACGTTGGAAATCAAGGCGTAGTGTTGAAGGGCATAAATGATGATGTAGAAACATTCCAAAAACTTCACCAGAAACTTTTATCTGTTCGAATAAGGCCGTATTACATGTTCCACTGCCAGCTGGCACCCGGTGTAGACCATTTCCGAGCTCCTGTGGAAAAGGGTGCGGAGTTGATTAGAGACGGGATCCGCGGTCATACATCCGGATTAGCACAGCCTATGTATGCTGTCTCTACGAAAGTCGGAAAGATTCCGTTAATGCCAGACTATTATATTCAAAGCAATGGTGAAGAACAGTACAAATTAAAAAATTATAAAGGTGAAATCCTTCACATCCCATATATCCCTGAGGAGTAATCCACCTCCCTGTGATTTCCATTAACAGATTTGTAACACAAGCACCTTGCGGTTACAATTGTCATGAGAATGAATCAATGCAGGTTCTCTGACGGTATATAGTAGGACAACTGTTCATCACGGTAAATAACGACTCTATCCGGATTTTTTTCATACAGTTGTTTCGCCAGGTTATGAGGAAAGAAAACGGTATCCACCTCGACAACCTCCTCTGCGAAGCGATGCAGAAACCTGGCAACTGATAATCCGCATGTTAAACCAATTGCTTTTGTAGTAAACATACCTTTTGGATGTGATCGTTTGGTACCATATCGAAGAATAGCATAGAGCTCTTCCGCCTCACTATTGGTAATATTAAACTCGAAAATTTCTACCGCATGTGTGTTGATAGTTTTTCGCCAGTCCAGATATTGATTAAGAGTTGGCACTTTCTCGCTCATCACATCATCCCTACGCTTCGAATCCATATAGCGTTTGGTTGCAAACTCTCTGTGATGGCGTGCCGCCGGACCCAGATAACGAATTTGAGTGGCAAAAGCGCCTGCCGGGTCCCAGAAAATCGGACCTTTTGACGGACAGTATAATCGTAACGCAGTATGCTTACAAGAAGTCTTATGATACATAACCATTACATGAAGTTTTGCATGTCCGGGATTATCATCAAGGCTTTTTGCATCACATTCGTTGGCATTCCAACTCTTGGGTAACATGGGAGGATATGAGCGATGGAAACAACAGCCGGCATTAATACCGACGCCAAGAAGAAGCAAAACAGTTAAGATTCTTTTTACATCAAAACAAATTCCCATAAGTTCATACTATACCAGTCACGAAATGAAATTAGAAAGAGACGTAGGGCGGGTAGCCTTGCTCTGATTATTCGTAGGGCAAACCTAAAGGATTGCCCTACGAATAAAGCCTATAAATATTTATTTTAAAGTGCCTAAAACCATTTTGATATGGATATACATAAATATTGTGCGACAATGCAGCAATCAGGCCTTTCTCAAATAAACGGATTTTACAGAGTAATGGTATACTGTGCTGTTTAAATGAAGAATATTCTCACTGATACATCAAGGCGCATAACGCAACCAGATCGGCAATACGTTGTTAATATGCTTCATGAATTTCCACAGGCCGACACTTTCTTCCCGACTACCTAAGGGATCTGTTATTTGTTTAGGAAAAGCAATACCAAAACCAAATAATCCCGGAGCGATTATGCCATTATGGGCATTGTGTTGGACCTCCACCATCCCCTTAACTTTTATGCCCCTTGGATGAAAACCAACAGCATAAATTACACGATCACAGCTAGATAAATGAGTTCTAATATTTCTTTTTGTAGCCGGATAACGATATAGGCTCTTCGGCATCTTACCCAGAATATTCTCTCGCGCCCAATCTGCAGTTGTACCTTTTAATCCTGTATTATCAAACAGAACCCAATCTTCCATAGGTAGCGCAAATTTTAATGGACTCAGATAGAAATTCACTATGCGGCTTAAGCCCAATTCAACGAGATAACGAATAATAATTATTGCAGAGTGTGATGAACCAAATACTGCTACGCTATCTACATTACGACAAGATTGTTTTAATTGACGGTAATCTAATGCATTTTCTGGAATAATTTCTTTTACATTCATATGTCCCAGGCGATTAGGTTCTGCACCGATAGCAAGTATTACGTTAGTAGCCTTAAATTTATGTTTGTCTACGGCAATCTCCCAACAACGACCATTAATAGCCAGGCGGAGAGCCATACCGTAATAAGTAGCAACCTGCTGTGAAAGTTGATTGCTGATCCATTGCAAAGGTTTGACAATATTTATTAATTTGCAAGTATTAAGAGGGTCAATCTTTTCAATTTGAAAATGCTGTATACGTTCATCAAATTGAAAAGAACAACATTCATTAAGAAAATCAAGAAATAATTGTACCGTTGTATTGCTGGAAACGTTATGCCATTTAGTCCCTAAATCACCTACCTTGAATTTATCATCAATCCATAAAATCTTCTGAGCAGGTATATCATGATCCAACAGTTTACCAACTGCAGCAATTCCTGCAGGACCCGCACCAATTACACACCATTCAAAAATTTTCTTATTGTCAGCCATTGTGATTAAATGTGCAAGAAATGATTCGCAAGTCCACTCTCTAAAGGTATCATTAGTTTCCGTGCAATGTGGATATATCTACCGTTTTCATTTCAATGTCAGGAGGAATTGTGAATTTTTCTTCTGGGACAGGAACGTTTTCTACTATCTCTGTTGCAACTGTGGTCGTTTTCGAAAATCCGATGTCGGATATTTTCTTCAGAATAATCCCATTCCATGTGCAGGTTTTGATACCGGTATTTTGCTTTTCCCATACTATGCAGGGTTTCCCCACAACCCTTTCGATTTCGACTCTTCTTCCACCTGCATCTATATTTTTATTTTTTTCAATATTTTCTATTTCTACTCTAGATTTCCCAATATTCCCTTTATATCTTGGATTCTTCATCCTTATTCCTGTTCTTGTATTGAGATCAACATTATTGATCCATTGACCATTTTCTTCCAAAAGAGTTAAGGTATTTCTTTTCACCGTTACGCCCCCTAAATCCATAGTTGTTGTTGTATATTTTGCCTCGCGGAGCCCCCAATCATCATAATAAACAACCTCAGAGCCTGCTATGGTAGCACCGTAAATTTCATATTTAATAATTCCGAATTTCGACTTTGGATAGCGCTTAGGAGTGTTTGCCGCAAAACCGGTATTTACACAGATAATAACGAGCACAACGAAAAGAATATAAGGGATTGTTATCTTCATATACTTTCACCTTTTAAGTGATAATTCTGTCATTCTCACCGTCTGTTGAGCGGGAATCTAGTCCTTTTGCTTTCTGGATTCCCCTTCCCCGCCAGAATAATTGTCGGGCTGGCGAACGGATTCATCCGGACGGGCACGAGAATGTCAATATCGTTAAATAATTAACCAATTTAGCTTGCTAAAAAAAAGTAATACTAAAAAACATAACATTTTCTTCTTAATATTTCTAGTCGTAAATTCAATTTTATCCACTTGGTTTAAGTAATAAAAGAGAGACCTGTTTCTCCTATTATTTGCCCTTATAAAATCACTCATTGTAATTTTCTGCTGGCGCAAAAAGAGATAAATGGTCATCCCGATAGACAATGACTCTATCTGGGTTTTCCTGATAAAGTTGTTTTGCCAGGTTGTGAGGATGCCAAACCGTTTCCACCTTAACAATATCATCAGCAAAACGATGAAGAAATTTAGCAACGGAAAATCCACACAGCCCACCCATTGCATTTGTACTAAAGCGACCTTTAGGATGTGAACGTTTGGTACCATATCGAAGAATAGTCCAGATTTCTTCTGCCCGCTCATCCGGAATATTAAACTCGAAAATCTCAACGGCATGTGTATCAATACGTTTACGCCAATCCAGATATTGTTTAAGACCGGGGACTTTTTCAACAAGCACATCATTCTCACGCACAGGCCCATCCTTAACAGGGGCATCATAACGCCTATATCTTCGTGCTTGACCCGCATAATGGTGTTTAGCAGCAAAACCTCCTGCCGGGTCCCAGAAGACAGGCCCCTTCGTCCGGCTATACACCCGTAAGGTAGTATGCACACAGGACACACCACGATACATAACCATTACATGGAGCTTTGCCTGTTCAGGATTATCCTCCAGACTTTTTGCGTTACACTCTTTGCCATACCATGCCTTGGGTAACATAGGAGGGTTTGTGCGATGGTAACAACAACCTGCTTGAAGACTGGCCCAGAAAATGAATAAGGCAATCAATATGTTTTTTTTAAGCATCAGAATAAATTCATTTAAGGTTTATACGGCAAGAAACACACTCTACTTTTTTCATACAATATTTCCAGAAAAAAATATGCTTAAATATTTAGACGAAACTAAACATTAAAAACAAGAGAGAAATTGGCAGATTAACAGAAGTATAACAAATTCGTTCAGGGTACAAAACTCTTCCTTATTTTAGCCTGGATTGATATACTTAAGTCCGTATTTTCTTTTATTCATAAAGGAATATGTATTTTCATCTTCGCCCGAATGACATAATAGGTACACCCTCTAAGATTAATTATAATTTTCCAGGAGAATGATATTAGGATTGAACGACTTGAAATACGGGAAATCAACCTGCCGCTTGTGCATTTTTTTGAAACCAGCTTCGGAAGGACTGAGAAACGCCGTATACTCTTAACAAAGATTTTTTGTAATGGTGCTGTTGGTTATGGTGAATGTACGACCGGAGAGAAACCATTTTTCTCTCACGAGACTATTGATACAGCATGGATTATTATAAAAGAAGTATTGGCACCAATAGTAATTGGAAAAAATTGGGCAGCACCATCGGAAGTTGGTCAATGGTTCAAACAAATACGAGGGCATCAGATGGCACGCGCGGCAGTAGAAAATGCCTGTTGGGACATGACTGCCAGGGCCAACAACATAGCCCTGTATGAATTACTGGGCGGAACACGCAAAGAGATCCCCTGTGGTGTGTCTATCGGCATACAGGACACTCCTGAGCAACTGTTGGAGAAAATCAGAACTGAAGTTGATGCCGGTTACCGTCGAATAAAGATCAAGATCAAGCCTGGCTGGGATTATGATATAATTAAACTTGTCCGGCAAACATTTCCTGATATCACTCTCTCCGTGGACGCCAACTCGGCATATACCCTCGCTGACATAGACCTGCTAAAGAGTTTAGATGAATTCAAGCTTCTCATGATAGAACAACCATTAAGCCATGACGATATTATTGATCACTCACAACTACAGAAACAGATTAATACTGACATCTGCCTTGACGAACCGATTACATCCCTCGATATAACACGCAAGGCAATTGAAATGAAAAGTGGCAGGATTATCAATATAAAACTGGGGCGTGTGGGAGGTTTCAGTGAAGCTATTAAGATCCACAACTACTGCCACGAACACAATATTCCGGTATGGTGTGGAGGCATGCTGGAGGCTGGTATAGGACGTTCTCATAATATTGCAATGTCAACACTCCCCGGTTTCAGCCTGCCGGGTGACGTATCGGCAAGCAAAAGGTACTTTAAAGAGGACATCATAGAGCCGCCTGTCACCGTCAACAAAGATGGATTTATCAAAGTCCCCCAAGTACCCGGCAGAGGATATGAGCCAAAGGAGGAATATATCGAAAGGATTACCGTAAGGAGAGAGGTGTTTTCAGCATAGAAACACGATGCCATACCAGAGACCAGTCTCTCCTTCGGTACGACATCCAATCCCCACATTGTTATTGTAATAGTTAAAAAATGGATTTTAAATTTCTTCATATTATAATTTTTGTATTATTCCTGCTTCCGGCATGTCAACAGGGCAAAGCCCGTCCTGACTCAACATCAAAAGTACATCACGTTGTGGTTTGCTGGTTAAATGAATCCGGCAACAAAGAGGCCCGACAGAAGATAATTGAAGCTTCCCGGGGATTTACATCGATTCCCGGTGTAATCGATGTAAGAGCAGGCAAGGTAATTAAAAGTGAAAGAAAAATTGTGGATAGCAGTTTCGACGTTGCGATCTATTTGTCTTTTGAAAATGAACAGAAATTACAAAAATATCTTGTCCATCCAGTTCATAAGAATGCAGTAAAGGAAATCCTGAAACCACTTGTCCATAAGATCGTTGTTTACGACTTTATCGAATGAAAACCACTGATAACTATAAAAAACAATAACCATTTCTGATACTATAAAAGCTCTATGGTTTTTGTATCTTATGGTTAACATAATACATAGTTTCACCAAAATCAGACAAGTTCATTTCAGCAAATCTTTTATGTCGACCATTGATATTCACCTTACTTACACGAAAATCAATATCTGATGGTCCCTACCAATGCTAATGGCACTATCACCTCTTTCGCCCTTTCAACTTATTTGATAAAAATAATGATTGTATTATATTGACCCTATAACTATATTACTAATTAGCACCTTCGGCAAACTTAGAAGATATTCGTGTAGGGTGGGCATCCCGCAATCTGTTGAGCGGGAATCTAGAGTTCCCATGAAAGCGAAAGCCAGATTCCCATTTTCATGGGAATGACATAAGAAAACATTGAAATCCCATTAAATTAAATTCATGCAAAACAGTTCTTTTACAAATCCGAAGATGGTAAAACTAGCCAGGATTCTGATTATTATAGTAATCGTATGGATAGTTGCCGATTTTTTTGGTATAAAGCCTACAAGATTTTTCCAGCCAAGAGTTGGAATGCGCCCGGTAACACAACCGGTGGGAGATTTAGGTGCAGATGAAAGAGCCAATATTGAGGTCTTTGAACGGGCTTCTCCGTCTGTCACTTATATAACCAACAAGAGATTCCAGAGAGATTACTTTTCTTTTAATGTTATGGAGATACCCCAAGGGACCGGCTCCGGTTTTCTGTGGGACAACAAGGGCCATGTAGTAACAAATTTCCACGTTATCTATGAGGCTGACGAAATAGAAGTCACGCTGATGAACGGAAAAAGTTACGATGCCACAGTGGTAGGAGCTGATCCCGACCACGACCTGGCAGTATTACAGATTAATCCCAAGGACCTTAATATTTCACCTCTGATGATCGGGAATTCCAGCGATCTACTGGTAGGGCAAAAGGTACTGGCGATCGGAAACCCTTTTGGATTGGATTCCACTTTAACTACCGGCATTATCAGCGCTCTGGGAAGGACAATTCAGTCTATGACAAAAAGATATATTCATGATGTAGTTCAGACAGACGCTGCTATCAATCCCGGAAATTCTGGCGGCCCTCTTCTGGATTCATTCGGCAGATTGATTGGTGTAAACACTGCCATTATAAGTCCCAGTGGTACATATTCCGGAGTTGGCTTTGCGGTACCTGTAGATACGGTAAATCGAGTTGTCACGAAACTTATCAATTACGGAAAGGTAGGGCGCCCTGGACTTGGTGTTTCGCTTATACCGGAACATATTATGTCCAGAATAGGGATTGAAGGTGTTGGGATACTTGAAGTCTTTAAAGGAGGTTCCGCTGAAGAAGCCGGGCTGAGGGAAGTAAAACGCCTTCCGAATGGACGAATAGAGATGGGCGATATAATAATCGAAGTTGACGGATCAAAGGTAAGAAAAAGTACCGATCTTGTCAGAATTCTGGATAAACATGAGGTAGGTGACGAAGTAGATATTGTCATCATCAGAAATAACGTAAAGAAATCTGTGCGGATAGCCATTCAGTCTGTTAATTGATTTTAGTATAAGAGATACTGTTTCTGACTAAAAAGTCAAAATGCGGGAATCTCCAGATTCTGCTAAAACGAACTCCATTATTGCCTATATGGGTTACAAAAAAATATAAATATAATAGACATAATTAGTTATATTCATTTAAGAGGTTTTTCTGCATATAACACGACATTCATTTTCCACTCTTTGTTCTTGACAAACGACTTTAATAATTGTAGATTAAGCACATCCTTTTCAGACTAAAACATCACATCTGTTGTCAATTTACAAACCCACTACTTTGCAATTAATAATTATAAATTAGCTGAGTAATATTCAAGACAAAGTATATTTATCATGCTATATCAGAACAGGATACCTTGTTAATGATTTTGCTGTAATTGAAGATTTTAAACCGTCCTATTTAATAATTTACGGTTTAGGAATAAATACTACGGCAACGATAAAGAAACAAATGCGTTATAGAGAAGTTCACTTTAGATAAGAACATCAATAAATATGGAAGAAAAGAGTAAAATAACTCAAAAAGAAGAAACCATTAATGAAAAAGATGGTTCAGTGATGGTTTATATTCCCACAGGAATATTTTTGATGGGAAATGAAAAAAATTCTGTAAGTGTTGATGCATTTTATATTGATAAGTTTCCAATAACGAACGATCAATACAAAAAGTTTATGGTAGAAACGAATTATGTTGAACCGGCTTTCTGGAAAGATAAAAAATTTAACAACCCTGATCAACCTGTAGTTGGTGTAAATTGGGATGATGCTGTTGCTTATGCGAATTGGGCAGAAAAAAAACTACCGGAAGAAAAAGAGTGGGAAAAAGCGTCCAGAGGTATAGACGGAAGAGAATACCCATGGGGAAATATGAAACCGAACCAAAGCCTGGCTGTTTTTGATTTAGATATTTCGATAGGTTCTCCCACGAATGTAGGAACTCATCTTGCAGGAGTTAGCCCTTATGGTTGTTATGATATGGCAGGAAACATCTGGGAATGGTGCCAGGAATGGTATGCCGAAGGAAAATATCGTGTGGTCCGTGGAGGTTCGTGGATAAATCACCGGAATATTCTAAGCTGCGCTTATAGAAGCTGCAGTGTCCCAATTGGTAAGGACAACAATGTGGGTTTTCGTTGCGTTAAAGGTATAACTTAATATATTACTTTATCCATTATTCTTAAAAAGGTCCCAGGAATATGAAAAGTCAAAGGTCCCTTCAAATTTAAATTTTTCATCAAATTCGATATAAAAATCGTAAAGATCTTTAAAGTCATCTAAAGTGTCTGTTTCTGTCTTACCCATTAATCCGCTATCAACCAGATTAAAAACTATTTCTCCAAATTCTCCACTTTTAGTTATACCCCATTGCTCTAAAACGATCCTTGTCATATAGCCAAACTTCTCTATAGCAAATTGCTTGATCCCTTCAGAAAGCTCCTGACCGGTAACATGGCGTTCTTGCTCTATTGAACTATTGTATTTTTTGCCAAGCTGAGAAGCGGTATAATCAAGCGCTTCAAAAATAAATTGATATGACTGCATTGAAAAACGGCCATCTTTGCTAACTACCCTCTGGAGTTTTTTCCATGTATCATGTACGTTTTTTTTACTCATATTTTCTCTTCATACCGGACCTGTTAACAAAATTGTTTTCTAGTGATAACCCACTAATTCTCTGCCGAATATTCAAACTTACGAAAAATCGGAGTTCCTTTACACACCTTAGTGCCAGGACGCATTCCACCCCATGTAATATTATTTCCGGCAGATTCTTCATCTGGAGATAAACCCAACTGTTTGTGCATCTCAGCAGCTACATTTGGCATAAATGGTAAGATAAATAACGAAATTATTCTAATAGATTCGGCTAGATTGTATAGAACTTCATTAAGTTTATTTTTCGTACTTAATTCTTTCGCCAATACCCATGGTTTTGAAATTTCCACATATTTATTTACCAGCCCTATATAATCCCATATTGACTCTAATGCCTTACTAAATTGCAAGTTGCTCATTGCATGATCTACCTGGTCGTTTAGCTTCTTAGATCTTCCAACTAACTCTTCTCCTTCTGTAGATAACAAACCCTCATGATCCGGTACGATACCATCACAATATTTTTCAATCATCGTTAATGTTCTATGGAGAAGGTTCCCGAGATCATTTCCCAAGTCACAATTTATTCTGTTAACCATAGCTTCGTAAGAGAAATTACCATCCAGCCCAAACGGAACTTCTCTCAGCAAGAAATATCTATATGTATCTACACCATAAGTTTCCGTTATCTCAATAGGATCAATCGCGTTACCTAGTGATTTTGATATTTTCTTACCTTCAAGCGTCCACCAACCATGAGCAAATATTTGATAAGGGACTTCTATTCCTAACGACATCAACATTGCCGGCCATATAACTCCATGAAACCATAAAATTTCTTTGCCTATTATGTGTACTCTGGCGGGCCAATATTTTTTTCGCTTTTCAGAGTCATCAAGACCCAAAGCAGTTATGTAATTAAAAAGGGCATCAACCCACACATAGATTGTATGCTTATTGTCCATTGGAACATGCACACCCCACTCAACCGCCGCCCTGCTCACACTAATGTCATCTATACCGCCAACTATTCTTCTGTGCAATTCATTTCTTCTCGACTCAGGTTTAACAAAATCAGGATGTTTTTCAAAATACTCTAGAAGTAAGTCTTGATATTTAGACAACCTGAAGAAATAATTCTTTTCTCTAATTTTTTCAACAGAGCGTCCACATTCCGGGCAGTTATCTAAAGACAACTGTGCTGAAGTCCAGAAACTTTCACATGGAATACAATACCAACCTTCATACTCTCCCAGATAGATATCTCCATTTTCATACATTTTCTTAAATGCATTTTGTACCTGTTTTACATGACGACCCTCTGTTGTCCTGATAAAGTCATCATTAGAGATATTAAGTACATCCCATAAATTTTTATACCTTTCCACCACCCTGTCTGCCAATTCAATAGGGTCTTCATTATTCAGTTTGGCAGCTTTTTCTATCTTCTGGCCGTGTTCATCAGTTCCCGTTAAGAAGAAGACATCATAGTTCCTCATCCTTTTATATCTTGCTAAAGTATCAGCGGCTATTGTGGTATATGAATGGCCTATATGAGGAACATCATTCACATAATAAATTGGCGTGGTTATATAAAATGTTTTTTTATCCACTGCGTTTTCCACATCCAGAACCGGCTTCGGATCCACACCCTTTTCCAGCACTGGCCCGAGCCCCTCTCACTTGCTCTAGAATTTCATTTTTATTAACAACAATTATTTTTTTATCTTTTGATTCCATAGTTATTTTTTGCTGTAAGATATCATAATCTATTACTTCACCAACACCTTTGGTGGTAGCAATTAACGTCCCCTTTTTGGGAAGCTTGTGTTTCATTTCTTCGTATGCATCATCTTCATATCTCAGACAACACATTAATCTGCCGCATCTGCCAGAAATTTTTGACGGATCAAGAGTCGCTTTCTGGTTTTTAGCCATCTTCATGGTAACCGGTTCCAGGTTCCTCAAAAATGTCCTGCAACAAAGCTCTCTACCACAGTGTTCATATTCTGCTAATAACTTAGCTTCATCTCGAACACCGATTTGCTTCATCTCAATCCTGGACTTGTACTTCTTGGCCAAATCCTTAACCAATTCTCTAAAATCAACCCTTCCCTTAGCCAGAAAATAAAAAATTATTTTCTTACTTCCGAAAAGATGCTCAACACTGGCAAGTTTCATTGGAAGACCATGCTCTTTTATTTTTTCCTGACAAAAACTGTATTCTGAAGGGATGGTTTCTTTTTCAATTTCTTCTTGCTTTCTCTCTTCCTCCTGAGTAATCTGGTGCAACACCTCGCCCATTCCGGAAACATCAGCTTCGACATTCAACTCCTGCGGCTGTGAAATAGCTACACCAAATTCCACACCACGAGCAGATCGAATAACAACCTTATCACCCTTTCTCAACTCAGCATCTTGAGTAAAAGCATTTTCAACATTTCTCAAAATACCATATCTCACCGACACTTGATATTTCATAGGCATTTACTCGTATTTTATACAAAATAGAAAGGCTAAACTTCTGCCAAAACTAACATAAAGAAATTAGATTGTCAAGCTCATCCGATATGTACACAGTATGCATTTTAGAATGTGAAAGGGTGATCTGTATTAACTATCTTAAAAGCAAGAGCCGTAGACTTAAATAATATGACAAGAACTTAAAACTTCCTATGGAATGCTTTTTTATAAAGACCACATAGACAGGGCTTGACAAAAACCCCTACATTATTTTAAACTATACTTTTCGAGTTTTCTATAAAGAGTTCTTTCTCCAATCCCCAGTATCTTTGCAGTCTCTCCTCTATTTCCCCCCACATATGCCAGCGTATTCTTCATCAGTTCTTTTTCCATTTCATCCAATGTTACCCCCACAGGAAAAACAGGCCCTGTTAAAGCCGGCCTATTACTCTTATAAATATGCTCTGGCATATCGTCTATATCAAGTACTCCATTTTGATTAAAAACGATCATGCTTTCAATACAATTCCTAAGCTCTCTTACATTTCCCGGCCAATCATACCGAAAAAGAATTTTCCTGGCTTCCGAACTTATATCTTTAATGTTCTTACCATTTTTCTTCGAAAACTCCTTAATAAAAGAATCCATCATCAAGAAAATGTCCTCCTGCCTCTCCCTTAAAGGTGGCAGCCGCAGGCAGATAACATTAAACCGAAAATACAAATCTTCTCTAAATTTACCCTCTTTTACCAACTCTCCCAAATCCTTATTGGTAGCAGCTATAATCCTTACGTCTATCTTTACCGATTCATTACTACCAATACGTACGATCCTTCCATCTTCTATTAATCTTAAAAGCTTTGCTTGTGTCGTGAGGGGCATGTCACCAACTTCATCGAGAAACAAAGAGCCATTGTTTGCATATTCAAATTTCCCTTTCCTCTGATGTAAAGCCCCGGTAAATGCACCTTTTTCGTGCCCAAACAACTCACTTTCAAGAAGAGATTCTGAAATTGCGGCAGAGTTTAACACGACATAAGGATTATTTTTACGCGGTCCGTTATAATGGATTGCTCTGGCTATTAACTCTTTACCTGTACCACTTTCACCCACGATTAAAACTGTAGCAGTAGTTGACGCGATCTGTTTTAATATATTAAATATTCTATGCATTTGCTGGCTATTGCCAATAATACCGTCGAAACCAAATTTCTCTTCTAGTTGTTTATGTAATTCTATATTACTTCTCACTATATTTTGCTTCTCAACAACTTTATCTACCACCGCTCGTAAATGGCTTATATTTATCGGCTTTAGGAGATATGTTGCCGCCCCCTTTTGCATTGCAGTAACTGCAGTCTCAACACTGCCATGACCGGTTATTAAAATAACTTCAGTTTCCGGTGAGTGCTCTTTTGTTTCCCTCAAAATCCTCATCCCATCTATCTCATGCATAACCAAATCTGTAATTACCACATCGATCCCGTCTTTTCTAATTATATCAAGTACATTATTACCACTCACTGCAGTTAGACATGTATATCCCACTTTTCTCAAGCTTTCTGCAATAGCTTCAGCCTGGTCTTTTTCATCATCGATTATTAATATATTTGTATCCATTACAATCTTACTTTTCTTTAGATTTGCTATAAACAGGTAACTTTATTAAGAAACTACTCCCTTTACCATCTTCACTACGTATGTCGATTGTACCTTTGTTTTCTTCGATAATTTTTTTAGCAGTAGGCAACCCGAGACCAGTTCCCGTCTTTTTAGTTGAATAGTAGACTTGAAATATTTTATCCATTTTATTTTTTTGAATTCCAACACCGGTATCTGTAATATCTATAAAAACATTCTCACCGTTTTGATAAGTCCTTACCATAAGTTCTCCTCCATGCGGCATCGCCTGCTGCGCATTAAGAATTACGTTTAACAAAGCTTGCTTTATGACGTTACTGTCCAAATTACATTTCGGCAATTTTGCATCAAAATTCTTAAGTAT
The DNA here is from genome assembly GCA_018670825.1 of Candidatus Scalindua sp. Taxonomy (GTDB): domain Bacteria; phylum Planctomycetota; class Brocadiia; order Brocadiales; family Scalinduaceae; genus Scalindua. The sequence continues at coordinate 13,990 of JABHIW010000013.1, forward strand.
CCTGATAGAATTCTGCATGGCTTCAGGACCAATAAAATCCAGCACATTTTCTATAATCCCATTAATATCACATTCCTCGAAATGAAGTACAGGCTTCTTGGCAAATCTCAAGAAATCACTAAGAATATTATCCAATCTACCAACTTCCTTCTGTAACAGCTGAACCCTGCTTGACATTTTCGTGTCTCTCTCTGAGTTTCGATCTTGTAAATCTTCATCCAACAATTGCAAATTTATGCTTATTGCATTTAAAGGATTCTTTATTTCATGTACTAAACCGGCAGCTAATATATTAAGATAATTTAATTCGCCAGAATCAAAACTATTCTTCGACATACCGTCTAAACCTTCAGAATATACTAAAAAAAATAAGCCAGGAAAGCATATATATTTACTTTCCTGGCTTTAATTTATAAAAAACAGAGGATCTATGCTTGCACTTCTTGAGTTTTTACAACGTTTTGAGCTTGTAACCCCTTATTACCCTCTACAACTTCAAATTCTACACTTTCCCCATCTTCCAATACTTTGAAGCCGTTTCCAGAGATATTCGAGTAGTGAACAAATACTTCGCTTCCGTCTTCTTGTTGAATAAAACCAAAGCCTTTCTTCACATCAAACCGCTTTACCGTACCCTTCTTTGTCATTTCAGCTCCTTATTTTACGTAATACATTTCACAAACATATAAAATAATGACTTACAAAGAAAAAACTCTTTTATACTCTCTCTTGTGCTTCCTCCTAAAATAGATCCCCAATGATTTAATATAGAAACAAGTCGTAATATTATTCAATTATTTATGTACTAGCTTGAGCAGCCTTTTCATCCGTAAGAGCAGCTTTTCTGCTTAGCTTCAATCTCTTTTGATCATCTATACCTATCAGTTTTACTTTAACTTCATCACCCATTTTTACCACATCTTCTACTTTCTCGATATAATCATTAGAAAGCTCAGAAATATGCACCAGGCCTTCTTTGCCCGGCATTATTTCGACAAAGACACCATACTCTTTAACGGAAACAATTTTACCGTTGTATATTTTCCCTACCTCAGCATCATCGGTAAGCCCCCTGATATAGGTCTTAGCAAGTTCTACTGATTCAAAAGTAGCTGCTGAAATTACAATGGTCCCATCTTCTTCTATTTCTACTCGTGACGATGATTCCTCTTGTATCTTCTTGATGTTTTTGCCACCAGGGCCTATAACCAAGCCGATCTTGTCCGGATTTATTTTAATCTTAACAAGCTTCGGAGCATGAATAGAGATCTCGCTACGAGGTTTCTCAATAATTGACTGCATTTCCTTCAAGATATGCATCCTGCCTTCTTTCGCCTGAGCAAGTGCGTCTCTCATAATCTGCTCACTTATACCTGTTATCTTCAAGTCCATCTGAAGGGCAGTAATACCAACCTCTGTTCCAGCGACTTTAAAGTCCATTGCACCCAAATGGTCCTCATCTCCTAAAATATCGGATAGTATTCTAACTTCCTCACCCTCTTTTATCATTCCCATTGCGATACCTGCAACCGGCCGTTTCATCGGAACGCCAGCATCCATCATGCAAAGCGTACCACCACAAACGCTAGCCATTGAAGAAGAGCCATTAGATTCGAGAATGTCGGATACGATTCGTATTGTATAAGGAAAATCTTCAAAAGCTGGTACCATTGGTTCCAAGGCCTTTTCAGCTAAAGTACCATGGCCAATTTCTCGTCTACCCGGTCCACGAATTGGTTTCGCTTCACCGACACAAAATGGTGGAAAGTTATAATCCAGCATAAACTTTTTTGCGTATCCATCTACCAAACCATCCACGCGCTGCTCATCCATTGACGTTCCAAGTGTAGCGACTACGAGCGCCTGAGTTTCTCCCCTGGTAAAAAGAGCAGAACCATGAGTTCTCGGCAAGAAACTAGCCGTACCCGTAATTGGCCTTATATCAGTGAGACCTCTGCCGTCAAGTCTCTTTTTGTCATTAATAATTTGTTCCTGCACTGCATGTTCTACAAGCAGTCCAAAAACCTCCTTAACCTTACCTTCTTTATCTGCTTCGTCCGCATCGGTACAATATTCTTCAATTAATTTACCACGTAACTCTTTTAATGCCTTCTTACGGGCAAGCTTCCCTTTGACTACAGATTGTACCTTAATCTCTTCAAAGATCTTTGCCTTTAAGTCATCATAAAGCGCGGAATCTACTGTTGGCTCTTCGTGCACCTGTCTTTCCTTACCACATTTTGCAACCAACTCTTTTTGCATCCGCACAATCTTTTTGATTTCTTCAAATCCGAACAATATTGCATCTACAAACTTATCTTCAGAAACCTCCTTACCGGAAGATTCTACCATCATTACGGCATCTTCCGTTCCGGAAACAACCAGATTTATACTACTGGTTGCAAGTTCTGAGTTTTTAGGATTAATTACAAATTCATCATTTATTAAACCAACCCTCACTGAACCGGTAGGGCCATTAAACGGCATACCGGATAACGATACTGCAGCAGAGGCACCTACCATAGAAATAACATCAGGATCGGTTTCTTTATCAGCAGATAGGACTACCGACATTACCTGTACCTCATTTGTATATCCTTTTGGAAAAAGGGGACGCATTGGCCTGTCTGTCATCCTCATTGTTAAAATTTCCTTGTTTGAAGGTCTACTTTCACGCTTAAAAAACCCACCAGGAAATTTTCCGACGGAGTAAGTCTTCTCTCTATAATCAACTGTCATAGGGAGAAAATCACCACCCTTCGGATCACCACATACCGCCGTAGACAAAACAACCGTATCTCCATAACGGACTATAACAGAGCCATCCGCCTGCGTTGCAACTTCGCCGGACTCAATGCTCATTGTCACTCCGCCAACCGTCTCTTCAACTATATTTTTCACTATAAAATCCTTTCACCAACCTATTTTAACGACGTATGCCCAACTTCTTTATCAGGCTCTTATAACCCTCTTCATTTTTTCTCGTAAGATATTTCAGTAACCTAGCCCTTTTACCAACCATCATAAGTAATCCACGCCTTGACGTATGGTCCTTTTTGTGCTCTTTAAGATGATCACTCAGATGTTTTATCCGCTCCGTCAACAAAGCAACTTGTACTTCCGGAGAACCTGTGTCGGTATCGTGAACTTTGTTACCTTCAATTAATTCTTTCTTCAAACCTTTTTCTATGCCCATCATAATCTCCTTTAAATATATAGTATCGCATAATATATCACAATGGTATTTGGATTTCCAACTAAAATTTAGCCCTCAATCAATTACTTTAACCTTTGAGACAACCTCACTAATATGCGATTCCGATTCCTCTCTTGTTTCTACAGAAAAGGTGGCAATGACAATACTATTGACACACGTTATACTGCTAAACGTACCTTTCAAATCCTCAAATGTATGTACTGACCCGGTCTTCAGACCTTTTTCTCCCCATGATTCTCTTAACTCAACGAAATTATTGAGTGATTCTACAGCAACTTGCTTATCAGAATATTTAACTAGCAGCATCTTGAAAGGCAAACGGTTCTTAATTGATCTATACTCAGCAACTACCGCATCTGTCTGCTCGCTGAGGTTAAATACATTTTTATCAATAAACCTGCCTGCGATGTACAGATTATCAAGGATTATCTTTTTATGAAAATACCTGGCACTTTCCTCGACATATCCACCCTCAGGCAAATATTTCAAAATAGCCGGTAAACTGACTTTACCTGAAGGAATATTGCCTACAATGGAAGTACCAATAAAAGTCACATCGTCAGGAGTGATACTGCCGCTATATGGCTCAATTCTTATGAAATACTTATTTTTCCATACCCACAAGTAATTTTCATATAACGAGGCTTTATTCCCAATATTTATCTCTTTCCCCGCTCTGTCTTTTGCAAATACACCGTATGCGTCATCAGAGTTGCCAAATTCCCAGATATCTACCTTAACAGAATTATCAGTATCCTCTTTAATATACGTGACCGTTGAGACGTGATTAAATGAGTAAGAGAGATAAACTTCCGCACCGCCATTCATATATTCAAAAAGTTTATCTTTACCCGCATATACTTTAGACCTCTCTTTTCTTTTCCACTGTTCAATCGATACAGGAAAGATATCCTTTTCGATCATACTAATCTCACTTGTCATCACCTGGGGCTGTATCCCCTCAACGACAATTGCAGAACGTCCATTTACGGGACAGACCTTCTCACAAAAACCACATCCGATACAAGCCTCTTCTCTTACATAAACCCTCCTGATCTCTTTACCGTTACCATGAACATAGGTATTGAAATGAATTGCTTTTGTTGGAACAGGAC
>JABHIW010000100.1 GCA_018670825.1 Candidatus Scalindua sp.
TCTTGTACCATCTTCCGTAAACGCATTTCTTCAGGACCCTGGCCTACTATAGTGTAATTTGGTGTGAAACCGTGTCTCTTTAGTATAACTAAAGCGTTAAGAATAAAATCATGCCCCTTATTCAAATCCAAACGTGCCACAGTAAGTAATTTTTGCTGTCTTGTGTTCTTATGATAGCTCGTAACAGCGCTGAAATGCTCTGTATTTACACCATTTAGGAGCACCTTGATGCGGTTTTGTTCAACTCCCAGGGACATTACGAGGCGGGCACTGAAGTTACTGACAGGAAAAATCCCTTTGGCCTTGCGAAGTGCCGCCAGTCGCCATGTTCTCAGATAGCCTTTTAAGCGGCGGCGCCAGGTTATTTTATCATCACGGATTTCAGTTCCATGAACACTGACAAAATAAGGTACGGGTATCAATCGGCACCATATGTGGCTAATCAAAGACGTAACCCAGACAACATGCAACACTACATCAATATGGTATCGTCTGAGTATCCATGGTACATAGAAGAATAAGGCTATGTAGCGTAAAATCGGGAGTGATGGAGTACGTATTATTCGATAAATACAGCCATGATCAAAGATTTCGGCATCGGGAATCCCGGTTGCCAGAACAGTTACCTGATTTCCCCTTGAAAGGGAAGTAGACAATTCCTTTGTATATGCACCAATTCCCCAACTACGAGGTGAGAAATCCGAGCTAACTACCAAAAGGTTCATGATTATTATTTCCTTTCTCCATAGGACCACTATCAAAGAAATTATACCTGGGACAGGGTATTTCTTATTCCAGATTTTGCGGCAAAATCTCTTCGTACACCTCTTCAACATTTTTTAGCATAATACCTACTCCAAATCTTTCTTCTGCCACCCTTCTGGCGTTTATACCCATCTGAACTGATTTATCCTTGTCGGTTAACAAATCAATTATAGATTTTGCCAAAAAATCGGAATTCTCAGGTGGGACCAGTAATCCCGTTATTCCATCTTCCAACTCTTCTCTAACCCCATCAATGTCGGTAGCCACAATAGGACGGCCCATCGCCATTGCCTCAATCACTATTCTAGGCAAACCTTCTAACACTGATGACAATACGAAGACTTCAAAGGTGGATAACAGTTCAGGAATATCACGCCTTAATCCGGCAAAGGTGCATACATGGGAAATACCCAGGGACTTAGCCATACTTTTCAAATTGTCTTCTTCCGGACCGTGGCCGACAATCACAAATCTAACATATTTCTTTTCCACGTAAACCTGTTTTGCCGCTTGAAGAAAGTGGGAATATCCTTTCTGATGAACCAAACGTCCGATGGCTCCTATAATGGGATAATCGTCTGTAATACCCAATGAGAGGCGGATTTTTTCAGAAGCATCCATGCCTGGGTTATATTGATCAAGCTCTACACCATTATGGACAACCGTAATTCTGTCTGAGTGAATTTTACGTTTCCTAATAAGTTGATCCTTAAGGGCTTTGGATACGGCAATAAATTGTGTTACGTATCTAGAAGAAAACCGATCAGCAATTTTATAGACAATCTTTCGAATAAAACCTATATCAAAACCCTCTACCGGCATGGCTACAGTACAGACTAAAGATATTTTTGGTAGTTTTCTGACAGCCATCCTTGCGAAAAAATCTGCTCGTGCACCCATACTATGAACGATGTGGATTTGGTGTTGATTAACGATTCTCAACAACTGTGCAATAGTTTTAAAATTCATCTTTCTATCCATATCAATCGGGATAAAGGATATATTATCCAGTCTGGCCATTTCCTCTAATTTACTTTCCGGGTGAGCAGCCAGATAAGTTTTGAACCGTTTCTTGTCAATACCGGTTGATAGTTGACTAAAGCCCCTTTCTCCACCACCAAACTCCAATGCGTCAATAACATACAGTATCCGTATCTTATCTACCAATAATAACTCCTTTTTTCATATATGCCTCTGACCACAGATGCAGCATAAGTACGGCCCATAAAAACCTTCCCCAGTCTTGACGGCCGGTCAAATGGTCATTAAACATCTCTTTTAATTTGTCTGCCTGAAGGAGTTCTGTAACCAGATTTTTGCTGGAAATGGTATCTCGACATAGATCTTTTAACTCTCCTTTTAACCAGTGGTTCACAGGCACATCAAAACCTCTTTTTCTGCGTTGCAATACTTGATGTGGCAATATATCCTTTAAGGACTTCTTCAGAATATATTTTTTCCTCCATCTATTTAATTTCAAATGTCCGGGCAGCTTAGCCGCAAACTCCACAAAATGATGATCGAGAAAAGGCGAGCGGGCTTCTAAACCGTGACTCATGGTGGCAATATCGATCTTAAA
>JABHIW010000012.1 GCA_018670825.1 Candidatus Scalindua sp.
CCTTAGAACCTCACTTCCTGCCAGAGATATTAATGGTCCAATCAAGATACTGCCAGACCTTTCTGACGAGTGTGTTATTACAACAAACCTGGATGACATTATTGAGAAAGTATATCGAAGTGCAAAGCGTTCGTTTGATGACGGATTCATGTATGGCACACAAGATAGTCATTTCATGCGGCAATTTATTGCGGGTGGAAGATGTCTCCTAAAGATCCATGGGGACTACCAAAATGAAGCCACACAGGTTTTCACTAAATCCCAATATTCCGATGCTTATGGCGAAGAGGAAATACATTTTGAAAAACCGCTCCCCAAAATCTTAAGGCAGATTTATATAAGTAAAACGTTACTGTTTCTGGGTTGCAGCCTAAATTCCGATAAGACATTGGAGATTTTCAAACAAGTCGCCGAAAGCAATGAGTATCAAATACCATGGCATTACGCCTTTTTAGAGACTCCAGAGAATGGTGAAACCGAGGAAAGAGAAGAATTTCTAAGTCCACTACAAATCGTTCCGATCTGGTATCCTTCAGGTAAACACGAATATGTTGAGAACTTCATGGGATATCTTGCCGCCCACAGAAAAGGAAAAGCATATCGCTAGGATATTACATTTTACATTTAGGAACCTTTTGAACCATGAAATTCACTGAAGCCCAACTTGAATCAGCAATAATCGAACTCCTTATAGCAGAGGGTTATCCGCATGTGTTGGGAGAACGCATTAATCGACAATCTCAAGATGTTTTGATCAAGGCGGATCTGAGAGAGTTTTTAGCGAAGCAGTATGCGGCGGACGGCATCACGCCAGGTGAGATCAATTCGGTGATTCGTCAGCTGGAAGCTTACTCGGCTGCGGATCTCTACGTGAGCAATAAGGCGATCATGAAGCTTGTCTCGGATGGGTTTCTGCTCAAGCGTGAAGACCGCGACCGGAAAGACCTCTATGTGCAGTTGATCGATTATTCTGATCTGGTCGCATTTCGGGAACCGAAGGCCGGCGAGGTACCAACGATCGTGGCGGAGAAGGCGGAGGTTTACCAAACGGGCGGCAATATCCTTAAGATGGTGAATCAGCTGGAGATTTACGGATACGAGAAGCGGATACCGGATGGCATTCTCTATATCAATGGGCTGCCGCTGGTAGTGTTTGAATTTAAGAGCGCGATCCGTGAGGAAGCGACGATTCATGATGCCTTTGTTCAACTGACGGTACGCTACAAGCGCGATATCCCGGAGCTGTTTAAATACAATGCGTTTTGCGTAATCAGTGACGGGGTGAACAATAAGGCGGGTTCGTTTTTCGCACCCTATGAATTCTTCTACGCCTGGCGCAAGACCGACGGCGGAGACCTGATCGAAAAGGACGGGATCGACTCGCTCTATTCCATGATCAAAGGGCTGTTTCATCCGACCCGCCTCTGCGATGTGATCCGCAATTTCGTCTATCTGCCTGATACCTCGCGGCGGGAGGAGAAAGTCCTTTGCCGGTATCCGCAATACTATGCGGCGACCAAACTCTATCGAAACATTTTACTCCACATGCGGCCCGAAGGCGATGGTAAGGGCGGCACCTACTTTGGGGCGACAGGCTGCGGGAAGAGCTTTACCATGTTGTTCCTAGCACGATTGTTGATGAAGAGCGTGGATCTATCAAGCCCGACCATCGTGTTGATCACGGACCGCACGGATCTCGATGACCAGCTCTCAGCCCTCTTTACCAATGGCAAGGGCTACATTGGCGATGAGTCGGTGATCAGTGTGGAAAGCCGCTCACAACTGCGCGACTTGTTGAAGGGGCGTAACAGCGGCGGGGTCTTTCTCACCACGATTCATAAGTTTACTGAAGACACGGAATTGCTGACGAAACGCAATAACGTGATCTGCATCTCAGATGAGGCGCACCGAAGTCAGGTGAATCTGGATCAGAAGATCAAAGTAACGGAAGAAGGTGTGAAGCGGACTTATGGTTTTGCCAAGTATCTGCACGACTCGTTGCCGAACGCGACTTATGTAGGCTTCACCGGCACACCCATCGATGCGACTCTGGATGTCTTCGGTGAAGTGGTAGACGCCTACACGATGACGGAATCCGTGACCGATGAGATCACCGTGCGTATCGTTTACGAAGGCCGGGCAGCGAAGGTGTTGCTCGACAACAGCAAGCTGAAGGAGATTGAAGACTACTACGCCCGTTGCGCAGATGACGGGGCCAGCAATTACGCGATTGAGGAGAGCAAACGGGCCAACCTGCAGATGACCGCCATTCTCGGGGATCCTGACCGCTTGAAGGCTTTGGCCGCAGACTTCGTCCACCATTATGAAGCACGCATCAAAGAGAGTGCCACGATTGCCGGGAAAGCGATGTTCGTCAGCAGCAACCGTCAAATTGCCTACGATTTCTACAAGGAAGTGATTGTTCTACGTCCCGACTGGGCCGAAGTGAAGGTCTGTGCCGACGGGGAGAAGCTAACGGAACAAGAGAAAAAACAGATCATGCCCATGGAGCGTATCAAACTGGTGATGACCCGTGGCCAGGATGATGAACCCGCTTTGTACGATATGCTGGGAAGCAAAGATTACCGAAAAGAGTTAGATCGTCAGTTTAAAACCTCCAAATCCAATTTTAAAATCGCTATCGTGGTAGACATGTGGCTCACGGGCTTCGATGTCCCTTTTCTCGACAGCATGTATATCGACAAGCCGGTCAAACGCCACAACCTGATCCAGACCATCTCCCGGGTGAACCGGAAGTATCAGCAGAAAGAAAAAGGGTTGATCATCGATTATATCGGTATCAAGAAGCAGATGAACCTGGCTCTGGCACATTACTCCAAAGCCGACACCGCTAACTTTGAGGAGATCAAGCAATCCATTGTAGTAGTCAGAGACCATCTGGATCTGATGCGTGCGATCTTCCACAAGTTTGACTCTGCTCCGTATTTCTCCGGTCAGCCCATCCAGCAACTGCACTGCCTCAACATGGCTGCGGAATATGTCCAGATTACCGAAGAGATCGAGAAGCGCTTCATGTTTCTGGGCAAACGGATGAAAGCCGCCTATGACATCTGCGTTGGCTGTGATGAATTTACTCAGGACGAGCGGGACCATGTCCATTTCTATATGGCGATCCGCTCCATTGTCTTCAAACTCACCAAAGGCGATGCGCCCGACCTCGTTCAAATGAACGCCAAAGTACAACAGATGATTGCCGAGGCCTTGAAGAGCGATGGGGTCGAAGAAATCTTCAAGATGGGGCAAGGGGATACCCGCGAGGTGGATATTTTTGACCCGGACTACATGGCGAAAATCGAAAAGATCAAACTGCCGAACACCAGAATCAAGCTGCTCCAGCAGTTACTGGCCAAGGCGATTGAAGAGTTCAAGAAGGTTAACAAGCTAAAGGGCGTCGACTTTTCCAAACAGTTCAAAGCCCTGGTGGACAAATACAATGACCGGAGCGAGCAGGACATTCTCAGGAGTGAAGTGCTGGAAGAGTTCACTGGCGAAATTATCAACCTGTACCACGCCATAAAAAAGGAGAAAGACTCCTTCGCCGAACTGGGCATTGATTTCGAAGAAAAGGCCTTCTACGACATCCTCAAAGCCCTCACCATTAAATACGATTTTCAATACCCTGAGGACAAGCTCCTTGATCTTGCAAAAAAAGTGAAAGTCATAGTCGACGACAAGGCCAAATTCACCGACTGGAGTCAGCGCGCCGACATCAAGGCTGAGCTGAAGGTAGACCTCATCATCCTACTCGCCGAAAACGGATACCCTCCGATCGACCGCGACGAGGTCTACAAGGAAATCTTCGAGCAGGCGGAGAACTTTAAGAGATACCAAAGGCAAAGTAATGGCTAACATTTTCAATATTATGGATTATCTATGTTAAAACAAAAAAATATTACGGTAGAAATAACGGGAATGTCCTGCGCCTCATGCGCGCAGAAGATTGAGTCCGCTATTGGTAATGCTGAAGGAGTTAGTGAATCTATCGTAAATTTCGCCACAAGGAAAGCAACGGTTACGGGCAGTGTCTCTGCCGAAGAGATCCATAAAATTATTGAAGACCTTAGTTATAGTGTTGTCAAGGATGAAGCCCTCGCCGTATCGGAAGAGTCGTCCTCTCCTTCTTGAAAAAAACCCGCCCTGAAACTCTCGATAAATGGAATCTCTTTATCTCAAACGATTATTGAAGAAAGAAGATCCGGAACGTAACTGTGCCTGCCTTTAATGTCTACTTCGATTTATCAATCTTTAGTGTTGAATTTAACCTTAGTTACAGTATACTTTTTTATATATGTGGTATACTAAAAAGGAGATTCAAATTCCTAAGGTAACAAGCAAGTATCAAATTACCATCCCCGTGTCTGTAAGGAAGACCCTTGGTATCATCCCGGGAAGTGAGGTTGATATTGTATCCAAAGGAGACGATTTTGTTTTAAAGACTAATCCTATTGAAGACCTGAAGCGAATTTGGAAGGGAAAATACAAGAACAATAAGTGTTCGGATGAATATTTGTTAGAAATCCGCGGAAATAATTTGTGAAAAGTTGTACTGATACAATCATGTTTTTTGATATCCTGAAAGATGAATACCGCAAAATACAAAAAAAATTCTAGGGGGTTTACCTATGGAAGAAACAAAAAAAATCACAATAGAAATATCGGGAATGTCCTGTCCTGCGTGTGCGGAAACGATACAGAATGGGCTGAGCAATGCTGAAGGTGTTACTGAGTCAGAGGTTATTTTTGAGACGAGGAAAGCTGCTGTTGTGAGTAGTATTTCCCTTGAAGAAATCAGCAAGATCGTTGAAGGGTTGGGCTACGGTGTTATTAAAGAATAACACCTTCCAACATTGATACAAAAAAGCAAACTTTTAATAAGGAAAACCTCCCCTTTCCTGGACAAAAAGTATCTTTAAAACTTTGCGATCTTTGCGGCTTCTTGTCCTCGGCATCTTTTGTCCGGGGAAAGTCCTCGGCGCCTTTTGTCCGGGGAGCGGTGAACTTTTCTTTCTGACTTGTTCAGGTTAGGTATTAACTATGGGAAAACCAAAGAATATTACCGTGGAAATAACGGGAATGTCCTGTGCTTCATGTGCGCAAAGGATAGAGTCAGCTATTGGCAAGACTGAGGGAGTGAGTGAATCTATCGTTAACTTCGCCACAAGGAAAGCCACAGTTACGGGCAGCGTCACTACTAAAGAGATCCACAAAATTATTGAAGGACTGGGTTATAACGTTCTTAAAGAAGACGTACCCTCTATATCTGAAGAAGAGATTGCTCAAACTGAGTGGAAAAAGTTTTTAACTTCAGCAATATTAAGCGTACCCGTCTTCGTAATCAGTATGTTTATGCTTCATTTCAAATTCTCCGATCTTTGCCAATTCATTTTAACAACTGCCGTAATTTTCTGGCCTGGCATAGGTTTCTTTAAAAATGCCCTGAAACAGGTCAGACACTGGTCGCTGGGAATGGACTCTCTCATTGCATTGGGATCGGGCACTGCTTACGTTTATAGTGTTGTTGTCCTATTACAGGGTGGAAGCGGACTTTACTTTGAATCTGCATCAATAATAATTACGCTAATCCTGCTTGGCAGGTTTTTCGAATCAAAGGCAAAAGGTAAGGCCGGTGAGGCGATCAGAAAGCTGATGGACCTGCAGCCGAAGAGTGCCAGGGTAGTAAGGGACGGCACAACAATAGAAGTTCCGGTAACTGAAGTAGAGGTTGGAGAATTGATCATCATAAGACCGGGAGAGAAGATACCGGTTGATGGAGTAATAACTGAAGGAAGTACTTCTATTGATGAATCAATGTTGACCGGTGAAAGTATGCCCGCTAAAAAGGTGGAAGACGATAAAGTTTTTGGTGGTACGGTAAATACAACCGGGCTCATTTACATGAAGGCTGAAAATATCGGGGCAGATACGGTGCTGGCCCACATTGCAAAGCTGGTTGCGGACGCGCAGGGCTCAAGGGCCCCTGTTCAACGGTTAGCGGACAGAGTCTCCGGAGTATTTGTACAGATCGTTATTTCACTAGCATTGTTAACTCTGTGTATATGGTTGCTGACCGGTAAGCCATTTAATGAAGCAATTATTCCTGCCGTCGCGGTACTGGTGATTGCATGCCCATGCGCGTTGGGTCTTGCTACACCTACAGCCGTTATGGTGGGTACCGGTAGAGCGGCAGGATTGGGTATACTGATCAAAGATGCGACAAGTCTGGAACTTGCACATAAGATTAATACACTGGTGTTGGATAAAACAGGGACAATAACAGAGGGGAAACCCAAAGTTACCGATCTATTTGACAAAAAGAGTAGTGAAATAGAAACAACAGAAACGGATAATGAAAAGATAAAGGATCTTTTACACATAATGGGAAGCTGCGAACAGCATTCGGAGCATCCTATAGGGAAAGCAATCGTAAACTATGTCAAAGGTCAAAGCATAGACATAAGTGAGGTAAAGGAGTTCAAAACCGTTACCGGCATGGGTATATGGGCCAGTTTTAACTGGTCTACCGTGTTAATCGGCAGTGAAAGATTAATGGAAGAAAACAAGATCGACGTATCAGAATTAAAACAGAGAGCTGAGGAAATCAAAAGTGAAGGGAAGACCGTTGCCTTTATGGCTATTGACAATGAGATAAAAGCCGTCATTGGTATTGGAGATGTGGTCAGAGAAACGTCAGAAGATGCCATTCAAAGAATTAGTGATATGGGTGTTGAAATCGTTATGCTTACCGGTGATAATGAGATAGTTGCTGAAGCAATCGGGAAAGAAATGCACATAAAGAGTGTACACGCGAACCTCAAACCTTCGGACAAATGTGATGAGATAAAAAAACTTCAACAAAACGGTAAGGTCGTCGGAATGATAGGAGACGGAATAAATGACGCACCTGCCCTCGCCACGGCAGACGTCAGCTTTGCAATTGGAACTGCCACAGAAATAGCAATGGAAGCCGCAAATATCACGCTTGTTAAAGGCGACATTACAAAGGCATGGGAAGCGCTGAGGCTGAGCAGACAAACGATGAAAATAATTAAACAGAATCTTTTCTGGGCTTTCGGTTATAACGTTATTGCAATTCCCTTCGCCGCACTCGGCCTCCTTAACCCTATGATTGCCGCAGGTGCCATGGCATTCAGCTCGGTATCCGTGGTTACCAACTCCCTGAGATTGAGAAAATTTAAGATTAAATAGGACGCAGATCGATTCGGACAGGTTGCCAGCTCATTCCCACGCTCTGCGTGGGAATGAAGTATTCTACGCTCCGCGTCATAATTAAAGCTTACTCAATGGAAAGAACTAATTAAATAGTCTCTTGGTTTCCTGGCTTCCTTATAAAAAATTAGTATTAGTGGCTATAAAGGAAACAACTATAAAGAAGCCAGGAATGCAGGAGAAACCCAAAAAATAAAACAGTAAAGTTTGTTTGAGGTTCATCTGGAGTGGTGACGCGGAGCGTCTGTATAGGCGTTCCCACGCAGAGCGTGGGAACGAGTTATGATGCGTATTAAAACAGTGACACGGTCACTACACTCCAAATATAAAAAACAATCTGGTATTTTACTTCATAAAATGAGAACATATACGTGATCCAATATAATTCATGTAAAAAAGCTGGAGTAAACAATGAATTTAAAAAATAGTAAAAACAGAATCGTTTCTTTCTCTCTGTTTTTGTCAGCCCTGTTATTCTCTATTGCTATGTTTACAGAAACCTCAATAGCAGAGGAGAAGAACGACGTTTTAGAAATCAGAGGGGTAATAGATGAAGCGCTACGAACGAACCCTGAACTTCAGGCGGCAAAACTGAGATGGAGCGCGTCATCAGAAAGGATAGTGCAGGAGAGGGCTTTGGACGATCCAGTCATAGGCTTTACCTATTTTGGCGAGCAGGTCCAGACCCGTGTAGGTGAAAAACAGGCGGGAGTAACGGCATCACAGAAGATACCATTCTTCGGAAAACTCAGGTTAAAGGGAGAGGTTGCCAGAAATGAAGCGAAAGTGTCCGGAGGAAAATATCAAACACTTGAAAGAGAGATTGTCGCGAAAGCTAAATCGGCATTTTATGCATTATACTGGGCGTATAAATCGATAAGCATAAACGAGGAAAACATGAACCTTTTAAAAAGGTTTGTCAAGATTGCTGAGATAAAATATGCCACCGGCAAAGCGACACAACAGGACGTCTTAAAGGCTCAGGTAGAGCTTTCCAAAATTGTGAATGACCTGATCTCCCTGGAGCAGCTGAAAGAGACTGCTGCCGCCAGAATAAATACGTTATTAAACCGCCACCCTGACGCTCCAATCGGGATCCCTGAGGAAGTTGATATCACAGAGCTCACTGTTTCGCTGGAAGATCTGTACGAAAAGGCAAAAGAGGTCAGTCCTGACCTCAGCATACTTAAATATAAAATAGAGAGAGATAAGGCTGCTTATAAACTCGCAAGAAAACAGTACTACCCTGACTTTACCTTTGGTCTTAATTATGTTTTTATCAATGATTTGCCATCGTCAGTAATGTCATCGCCAATTGGAGAAAGCAGGGATTCATATACGGGTACTTTGAGCGTTAATGTCCCTATATTTCAGAAAAGAAAATATGACGCAGGCGTAAGAGAGGCAAATGCCAGACTGAAATCCAGTAAAATGGCATATAAAAACAGGGAAAACATGACACTTTTTGAAGTAAAGGACCTTCATTTTAAAGTACAAACGGCGGAGAGGCTGGTCAATCTCTACCGGAACAGTATCATACCACTGGCAAAACAATCACTGCAAGCGGCGGAGAGTGGCTACCAGGCGGGCCAGGTTGACTTCTTGAATCTCATTGACAGCCAGAGAGCCTTGCTTGACTTTAATCTCGCGTTTTATAGAGCAGTAGCCGACTTCGGTACAAACATCGCGGGATTGGAAAGAGTGGTTGGTATTGAGTTGTCGAAAAAAGACCAATAGGCTTTGTTGTGAATTATTCCCGTAATACTTGTTTTACCAGATCCCTTCCGCTCGAAATTCCATTAACCAAAAATCCGTATTTTATCAGTATATCCAACGTTAATACAACAATTGATTTAAACTATTACTAGATTTTAAAAAAGCAATTAGTTATTATGTCTGAATAAACCTTATTATTTATAGAAATTTATGCAAATTCTCTATATGTTGGTGAAGACCGCCCCCTATTGAGGATTTACGCTTTTATTTATTAGGAGATAAAATGAATATTCTTGTTTCAGGATCACTAGCTTTTGACCGGATCATGGACTTCCCCGGGAAGTTTTCTGATCACATACTTCCGGATAAGGTACACGTCCTCAATGTATGTTTTATGATAAATGAGTTGAAGGAAAACTTTGGAGGTACTGCCGGTAATATCGCGTATGCCCTTTCACAACTAGGTGAAAGCCCGACAATAGTAGCCACTGCGGGTCGCGATTTTGACTCTTATAAAGAGTGGTTTGGTAAGAATAACATTTCCACAGATAATATTAAGATCATAGACGATGAACTCACAGCCGGTGCGTATATAACTACTGACCAGTCGGATAATCAGATAACAGCATTTAATCCGGGAGCAATGAAGTTCGGTGCCAGTTATGATTTTGAAACTACCGCGCACAATAACACGATTGCCATAGTTTCACCGGGAAACCTGGACGATATGTATAATTTTTCCAATATATATAAACAGAAAAAAATTGATTATATTTTTGATCCCGGACAGTCTCTTCCCGCTTGGTCTAAAGAAAAACTAATAGAGATGATAGACGGGTCCAAAATATTTATCTGCAATGATTATGAACTGCAGATGACACAGGAGAAAACCTCCATGACAATTGATGATATTATGGAAAAAACGGAGACATTGGTACAAACGAAAAGTGAACACGGTTCAGTAGTAATACTAAAAGAGCATGGCCAAACTAAAAATATTGATATTCCTGCTGCCAGAGTAGATTCTGTAAAAGATCCTACAGGAGCGGGTGATGCTTACAGGGCTGGATTAATAAAAGGATTCTTTTTGTCGGACAACGACATTGTCCATGCCGCAAAAATGGGTGCAGTCACAGCCGCATATTGCGTAGAGGTTTATGGTCCACAGAATTTCAGCTTTAACACTGAATCTTTTAACAAACGATTTGAAGAAGCTTTTGGTGAAAAGGCATTTTAAAAATACTGCTTTGTACACTGATCAAGTAAGAAACACCGGGTAAACTGCCCCCGTCCGAACGGGTTCATCCGGACAGGCGACTTTGCTATTCAGGCGGGAGACCATTACCTGCATTAATGCAGCTCTTCTCAAGTTTGTTGAGGAATAAAATAATATAGGGGCAACTCATAAATTGCCCCTATATTATTAATCTCCGTAACTATGGCCATCCGGTCTTTACTATCTCTTTATCAATCCAATCTATTCTAGCCCTTTTGCCATTTCTTTAAGAGTGTCTTTCCGTAATAAATTCGTAATAATTCAAGTAACTCTATTAAATAGTAATATTATTTCGCTCTCGTTTATCAACCTGATAGAACAAATTTCCGCAAATAATTCCCCTTCTCTCATAAGATGTTGCAATCCAAAGAGATATAAGGCTGCACAAACTTTTGTCCACAATCATTTATGATCGGTATAGTAATTGCTCTTTTACCGTACGATTAAACGTGTTTTTAATTCAGGAAATATTTCACCCTGTTAGATAGAGCATGGGGGAGGGGATACCGGACTCCGGTATCCATGACTATCTGGCAGGGATAACTTTTTGGAATAACTGCTATCTGATTCTTTATCATTTTCCGGAGTCACCATGAAACCCGGAATAGACTGCTACCCAAACTATTAACCCTGCAAAACAGACGAAGCTCATCTATGGAACTATCATCTCGCAATAGGATACCACGGTAATTAACAACTTCTTTTCACCTTGAGAAAAACTATCATACTTTTCACCATCAACCTGACAATAAGTATCTCCGGTAAAATCCAATTCCAATCTATCAGTCTGAAACTGCATGAGGTTCCGGGTTACCGTATCAAGCGGTTTTTTTAATAGCAGTGCGAAAAACAGGTGTATCCATTCCCACATACTCCGAATAACCGTTACTTCAAACTTGCCATCATTCATTCTACACTTTGATGATATTTCCACTCCGCCCGCATAAACTTTTGTGTTAGTAATTAGAATCCCACATAAGCCTTTACCTATAGTCGCTACCTCAGTTGTTGCATTTTCATTTTCATATCTGATTTCAATTTCGAATGGTATCCGGTAAAAAATATTCTTTAAAGCAAGTAATCCATAAAAACCCTTGTTAGAGATGCATCTGCAAATATTTCTGAAAACCGGCATATGTCTTAGCCTGTCAAAGTCATTGGATATCTTTGCATCGTTACCAATGCCGAAATAATTTGTAAATATGAATTTGTTTCCCAGGCTCAAAACATCCATTCTCATGACTTTGCATCTCAGGATCATCTTTAACAATGCTCCCAGCCCCTGAGATTTATAAAGATGCAGAATACCAATTGAATTCGCCAGATCGTTTCCGGTACCAATGGGGATTATGCCAAGTTTCGGCTTTTTCTCTAAACAAGTTATTACTTTTACAATCTGAGAAATAGTACCATCACCACCCGCAACTACTACGATTTCATAGTTTGATAAAATATTCTTACACTGTTTTTCTATATCTTTTTCGGAATAACCTATATCATAACTACCACGATCAAGAACTCCATTAAGTTCTGTAACAATACAATCCTTCAGACTCTGCCCGGACAGCTTTCCGGAAACAGGATTAATTAAAAAAAGTGCTTTTTTCATACAGTTTTTGTAACGTCTTAATAAAAAGAGAAAGGCGTTCTTATCATAGTGTTCCCACAACTACACCTTGCCACATTCTACCATATTTTTAAATTGACATTATGATTTAATAGCTTTAACCTTCATTACGTTAACCAAAATAGGGGCAAAATTGCATTTTCAATAAAAGATAATAAACATAAATCCTACCTTGCTGTATTTTAAAACAAGATGGCTATTTTAAGTAATAATCTTACAACGTTCTATAGCTTCAGTCAGGAAAGTCCTGACAAGTTGACTATTCATTTTCAGGACAGGTTGGATGTGAGTAACGCCGAACTGCTTATAAAGGAGTTGAATGTACTTCTACGGACCCACAAACCAAATAACCTGGTAATTGATCTGGATAAACTGGATCATCTTGACGACTATGGGGTATCCGTGTTTGTGGAACTTAAGAAAACGATGGGTGAGAGACGCGGCACCTTCTCACTAATAAATGTTTCTGAAAAAGCTGAAGAGGTTCTCTCAATGCACAGTTTCAATGTTTTGGGACAGCAACCTATCTCCGAACATAAAATATCTCCAAACTTTTTTGCAAACCTTGGGAATTCCATATTTAGTATAGGATGTGAGATAGGTTTCATGCTTACGTTTCTTGGTGAAACCTGTTTTTCATTTCTAAGGTTTTTGCGACATCCCGGATCGTTACGCTGGAACGATACTATAGAAAACATGAAGCGTGTTGGATTGGATGCATTGCCCATCGTTGGTTTGATCAGTTTCCTCCTGGGCCTGATAATGGCATTTATGTCATCTGTTCAACTCCAACAGTTTGGAGCCAATATTTACGTGGCTTCACTTGTTGGAATTTCTATGACCCGTGAATTGGGCCCGATTATGACGGCCATCATTGTAGCCGGACGTTCAGGTTCCTCCTTTGCGGCTGAGATAGGCACCATGAAAATATCAGAAGAGGTAGATGCCTTATCTACTATGGGTATTAACCCGAACCATTTCCTTGTACTTCCACGAGTGATTGCTGCCTGCATGGTAGTACCCATATTGACTCTTTTTTCAGATTTATTTGCTATTTCAGGTGGTTTGGTAGTAGGGGTTACTATGCTGGATCTCACCATCAGTGGTTACACAAACCAGACGATAAATACTCTTACATTTTTTGACGTATTCTGGGGAGTGTTCAAAAGTGGGCTCTTTGCCCTTCTCATTTCCTGGACGGGATGCCTTAAGGGATTTCAGGTAAAAGGCGGCGCTGCCGGAGTAGGACAGGCGACTACATCGGCAGTGGTAACCAGTATTTTTCTGATCGTCTTGAGCGATTCGCTCCTCGTCGTCATACTCCGGTATTGGAATGGATAACAGAAAAAGGAAAGTTGTAATCGTGTATGCGGAAAATGAGCATAAAACGTGAAATAGTAAATACAACATATTAAAGTGATGATTAATAAACCGATAAAAGAGAAGAGAGTTGCCATCAAAGTTACGGAGATGGTGGCTGGTTATGGAGAAGATATAATACTGAACCATGTTAATTTCGAAGTAAACGAGGGTGAAATATTTGTAATTCTGGGTGGAAGCGGCTGCGGAAAATCTACTTTGCTCAAACATCTTATAGGTCTGAATCAACCGATATCCGGAAGCATCGTTATTGACGGTGTTGATATTACTGATTATAAAGGAGGTAGTTTCCAACAGGTTTTGCGTCAATGTGGTATCCTGTTTCAAAGCGGTGCGCTCTTCGGTTCAATGACCGTTGCCGAAAATGTGGCACTGCCAATGCAGGAACATACAGATTTGACTGCTGCTTATATTGATAATATTGTAAGGATGAAGCTTGCTCAGGTAAGTCTGACAGGATATGAAAATCACCTGCCGTCAGAGATCAGCGGAGGGATGAGAAAACGGGCGGGTCTTGCACGTGCGATGGCACTCAATCCAAAAATTTTATTTTTTGATGAACCCTCTGCCGGCCTTGATCCCGTGACTTCTGCAGAACTTGATCAACTTATTATCCGTCTTAACCGGAGCTACGGTACGACTATGGTAATTGTCACTCATGAACTTCCCAGTATATTTGCCGTTGCAGATCGTGTTATAATGCTTGATAAAAGGTTCAAAACAATTATTGCGGAAGGGGCACCTCAATATTTATGTGATAACAGTCAAAATCCATATGTAAGACAGTTTTTCAATCGCGAAACTGAGATTGATAAGGATAATGATATATTGTAAATCGCACACCCGGAGGAATCAGTTCGGGAGAGAATGACAGTGGTAGGTTATGTTGTTTGATTTTATCGCAATAGCATCCTAAATTAGGAAATTTAAATTATGATTAATCAGAAAGCTAAATTCTTTGTTGGTTTGTTCATGGTTAGCGGGATCAGCCTTGCAGTGGTAGCCATCATTTTGTTGGGTATGAACCGTTTTCTTGAAAAAGGGCAATTCTACGCAGTTTATTTTAACGAGTCAGTTCAAGGGTTGAAACCCGACTCTCCTGTGAAATACAGAGGAGTTGCCATTGGACATATTGAACGAATAAGCCTGGCTCCGGATTCCAAATTAATAGAGGTTATCCTGAATATAGAATCTGATATCAGTCTTGAGGAAAATATGGTGGCGCAGCAAAAAGCAGTGGGGATTACCGGTAGCAAATTTATTGAACTTGATCGTCAAAAGGATGAAGATGAGGACCTTTTTCCAAAACTGGAATTCCCCACCGAGTATCCCGTATTAGCATCAAGACCATCAAACATAAGCGAGTTGTTTCGTGGTATTGACGATATCGTGCAGAAACTCAATGCACTTGATATAGCTGGTATCTCGACTAGTTTAAAAACTTCTTTAGATCGTATGGATCAAACAATGAGTGATATTGATGCGAAGGGAATCTCAAGTAATATTAAGACTTCATTGGAAATTATAAATAAAGGTTTTGATCAGGAACGATGGGGTAGACTTATTTCTGGTCTTGAGAAAAACGTAAACGCTCTTGAGAAATTTATAAACAGCACTGATAGTCTTATGCAAAAAACCTCTGGCATAATGGACCGTGCCGGAGTTGAGGTTTCAAATCTCAGTCACCATCTAATTGCAATTGGCCAAAATCTAGAAAAAACAACAGGGAATCTTGATAATTTACTGGAACAGATCTCTACTCATCCATCACAACTCCTGTTCGGTGATCCACCACCAGAGAGAGTACTTGATGGTAGTAATGAATAATAAACGATTATTAGTTAATCAACACTTTCATTTAGAGAGGTTAAAATGATGCGCCTTACCATATTTATTCCGATCATATTTTTAATATCTTCTGGTGGTTGTGTAACACTCAAACAACCAAATATGAAGGTTGAACATTACACGTTGGAATATGATGCATTGCGACAGGTAACGAATACCGATTTAGACCCTGTGCGAGCGGCGCTAAAGATTGAGCGTTTCAGCATAGCGCCAGTCTATAATACCAGCAGAATTATCTATAGAGACCAAGAGTTTAAACGCTCCTCTTATTTCTATCACAAGTGGAAGTCAAACCCCGCAGATCTGGTAACGTATTTCCTGACACGAGATATCAGGGAAAGCGGTCTTTATACAGCGGTTAACGTGCCCGATAGTAAAATCACACACACTCATATTGTAGAAGGTGTGATAGATGAGTTTCTCGAGTGGGACTCAAAAGATAAATGGGAAGCGGTATTAAGTATGAATGTAACGTTACTGGATGCGGGTACATCAGATATCAGCAAAAGAGTTGTCTTTCAACAAAGTTTTTCATCCAGAAAAATATGTAAAGAGAAACATCCAAAGGCCCTGGCTCAAGCGATGAGCCAGGCCATGGCCGAAGTATCAGAGGATATCTGTTTGACGATCCATAAAGCTTTAACAGGGAAATAGAGGGAAAATAGATGCTGGATATTATAAACAGGCCGGAGATGCAAAAGTTTACTGTGTCCTTTGCCTCCGGAGAGACTCTATTTCTTCAAGGAGATAATTCGCAAGACATGTATCTTCTTGTCAGCGGACAGATTGAGGTCTTCAAGGATGATAAAAAAATTGCCGATATTACCGAGCCCGGTACGACTGTAGGTGAAATGTCTTTCCTGTTAAACGCAAGAAGAACCGCAACGGTCAAGGCACTCACGGATGTCGAGACCATCAAGATTTCAACCGACCAGATTACCGATTTTATGCATGGTAATCCAACCCTTGTTTTACATATAGCATTGAAACTAGCCAAACGGCTCGAAGAAACTACCCGTATAATGCACGGCCTCAGGGAGTTTAGCGATCAACTGCCTGATGCGATTATCATGGCCGACAAGGAAAAACATATCCTCTCTTGGAATCATGCTGCGGAAAAACTATACGGTCGTACCTGGCAGCAGATGAAAGGCTATCCATTAGCCGATTTATACCAGGATCCAGGAACTTACGAGCAGTTTGTAGTGGACGTGCAGACAGGCAATTCATTAAGAGAAAAGGAGCTGGCGGTCAAACATCCTGACGGGAACGCGCTGTTTGTATCCACCAGCACAACCGTACTGTATGATGGCCATCACAATATAGAAGGTTTTATCTTCCTCAGTCGTGATGTTACTACAAGCAAAGATCTTGAAAAAAAATACAAACGAGTTAAAAGATGGTTAATTCCATCAATCGCTTTTTTCTGTCTGGTGATAATAGCCATATTTTTCAGTATTCCCTATTTTTCCAGAGGTAACAAGATTCTCGATTACAAAAAAGGAGTCTTCGAGAATCGTATTATTGAGGACTCACAGAATATAACTATGGCTTTAACCGAACCCCTGGCAGCCGGAAATTTAACAGCCATTACCGATATAATCCGGGCCTTCTTTGATGACGAAAACCATGCGCATTTTGGAATTAAAGGTCTTTTACTGCTTAATAGTGACAAGAAGGTAATAAGTGCATATTCGCCTGATCAGAGTAGCGCTGTTGCGACCATCGTTGGTTCCAGCTACAGTGGCATCAAATTCAAAGGGGAGGAGGGGGCTGCATATAAACACCTTACCCTGTTCCGTGCAGACAAGAAACATCGTATGGGTGCAAAGGGAGTAGAAATCGCTTATGAAATACGTCAGAAAGATGGTGAGCTGACAAACTGGCTGATCTTCCAACTGGACATGGAGCACCTGGATCTGGAATATGGCATTAATACGAAGATATTGTCTAAAATAGATTTCCAGAAAGATTAAAGAAATAAAGGAGATAACCTACCTCTCCCTTAAATTCGTTCACCTTATACGTCAACCATCCAATTCGGATCAAAACAGGCATGGCAGCTTGGACATATCAGGATAATTTTACACTGTTCTTTTGTCTGCCGTACAAATGATGTATGAAAGCCGTCCTCGTACCCACATTCAGGACAAACATGAAGTTCATCTCCTATTGTTATCCGCTCCGGTTTCTTACTCATAACGTTTCCTTCCACTTGATCGAACATCCCATCGATGGGTATTGATTGGAATTTGGTTTTCTACCTTCAAGTAGTGTTTGAATTGCATCATGTAAATCGTGCGACGTTACTTTTTCAGGATGCTGCCAGTTGTCATCTATCTGGCCGTGGTAGCACAACTCTCTCTCCTTATTGTAAACGTATATGTCTGGTGTGCATTGCGCTTGATATTTTTTTGCTACTGATTGATCTTCATCTCTTAAATAGGGAAAGTTGTATCCTTTTTCTTTTGCCCTCTTGACCATACCTTCAAAATTATCTTCCGGGTATTTAACACCGTCATTCGGGTTGATTCCGACAAGCTGGACATTTCGTTCCACAAATTTTTCCTGCAACTGGACGAGCCTGTCATCCACAGCCTGCACATACGGACAATGGTTGCACATAATGACAATAACCAGAACATCCTTATCGTCATATTCAGCAAGTGAGTGCGTTTCCCCGTCTATACCCTTCAAGCAGAAATCTATCGCCTTTGTCCCTAATCGTACATTGATTGATTTTAGTAGTGCCATTTCTTACCTCCTGGTTAAAAAAAGCATTTATTTTATTTTCTCAATAAAACTCTTGAATGCTTCTTCAATGATCTTTTCGTGCTGTTCCGGTGTCTCCGCCCTGCCATATTTCTTTATGATGTTGTCCCATTCAGGAGTTCCATGGTATTGATGGCATCCCATGCACAACCCCTCTCTCTCCACAATATTCCTTTCCTTCTCATTTAACGGCCTGTCTTCAGGCAGCGGCATGTTCTGTATCTGTTTCCCGCTCCTCGTAACCAACTGGTCTAAGGCAAAGGGAAAGTCAGTAATCTTCGGGACTTGCCATTTACCGGTCTTCGCACCGGGGATATCACCATATACGCCCTTAGATAGGTCCTGAAAGAGAGGGCTGTCTCCCAGGATTTTCCCGGCACTCCTTGAGTTACCCGTACCATAGCCAATAGCCTTAGGGTTGGTGTGGCAATCCTCACACGTCCTGGCAACCAGTGAAATTGAATGAGGCTGCAAAGGGGCAAGTGTTGGAGAATTATGTCCGGTTGAAGTAGTATATGTTTTATTAAGGGCCTTAATCTCTCCCTTTTCATCAATAAATGTGTAGAAGACCTGGCACCCCGGAGCAAGCGGTGACACCTTCTCCCTCAAATTCATTCCCAATATCGGGCTTTCCCATCTCATAAAAGAGCGATTTTCCAATGACAGGTTACCGTCTTTCTTTGTCACCGTTTGTCTTCCGGTTACAGGATCAACCTTTTTAGAAGTAGTGATCCAATCGGTACCCTCTGCCCTTCTGTCATATTCCATGTGGCATCCAAAACATTGAGGAGCCCATGTGGCATGGCACGCGTAACATTCCATTTTTTCAATATGCTTGTGAATGGTCGACATAGCCACCTTACCCTGTTTGGTCTTGTAAGTATCGGTTTCATCTATTTTCTTCAACAGAGGTATTTCATGTTTTTTCCCGGTAAATCTGCTGTAAACATATGACGTGTCTCCCTCTCTTCTCCAGTTTTCTTTTACGTTTCCCCTTGAAGTAAGTAGATACTCCACACTGTTTTTTTTATATGTTCCCCTGTCACCATCCAGAGTTACCGGAGTTCCATATCCCACGGAAAGCTCCCAGGGGAATTTCTCAGGCGTTCCGTGGCAATCGTAACAGCTGATCTCCACCTGGTATAACGTTGCCGGATAAATATTGCCGTCACCGTGTACATCAATTGATGTGTGACAGTCCACGCACTGCATTCCTCTTTCAAAATGTACGTCTTTCCGCACATGCATATACTCTTTCGTAAAGAGCGGTTTCTGCGCCTGTCCCTTTTCATCAAAAGGAGCGGCATGAGCGTCCTTTATATAATCAAACTCAAACATTCCCACAAAGGTCGTTCCTATCCTCTTTCCCCTCGTGTGACAGTGAGTACACTGAGCGGCAGGAATTGCCGTAGTAATGCGATGTTTTAACGGATGAGGGCGTTCACCCGAGTTTTTAATATTTGGATCATTCCCTTCATACTGCCCGTCGTTTCCATAGAGCATGTGGCAGGCTGCGCAACCTGATGCCCTGAGATCACCTCTTTTACCTCTTCCCTCTCCCCAGACATGGCATCGTCCACACTGTTTCCTATAGGTATCTGAGAAACCGGCTCTTTCTTCCGATCCGAACACACTTACGCCCTTTTCGAAATCCGGTATCTCCTCTACCCTGTCAAGTCTTCTCAGATATCCGAACTTAATGGCCTTTTCCGTCCACTCCTTGAATTTATCTGTGCCTACACCGGGAACCTGGCCATCCGTGTCAACCATGTCAAAGTTACCATAGGGAAAGGTGCCCTTCGAAATTACACCGTTTGAAGAGAGATTTTTATTTACAATACCCGTCTGAAGTGAATGAAGCGATCTGGACAGCCTGTTTGTGTAATCTTTCCCAAGAGTCCCTGACGGATCCAGAGTGGCAGTCTGTCCCGACATGATCTCCCCACCAACAGGTTTTTCAAGTGGTTTCCCCATTAAGGTTGTAATACTCCCTTTGCCATCATGACACTTTGCGCATCCTTTTCCCTTATGAAGTACCCACATACTGGATGGATTTGGAATGAGCCCCTTATGAGATTCTTCTTTATTGTCAGATGATGGAACACCCTCGTGGCAAATGGCGCACTCATAACCCCTGCCCTTTCCATATTTCTGTTTGGCAAAGAGCAGAAGATACGGCTGCATTCTGTCATTAATAACTTCAATCCCTTCATGGCATGACATACATCCCATATCTTCATTCTCTATGTTTAAGACGCTTTTGGAAATACTTTTTACAGTAACAATCTGGGTACTATCGGAACCAGGTGTTGTATTTTCAACGCTGACCGATTGCATGCTTCCGGATTCAGGTACCGCTTTGCACGCACCAATCATCCCCGAAAAAACCGTAAGAATTACTATGATAAATAATTTTATATTCTTCATGAAATTTTCCTTAATGTTATAAATCACTGATTACAATGGACAAGTAATGATTATTTAACGAACATCATTATACAAGAACTTATGAATTTTTCCATCAAATGCTATACTAAATCCTTTTAACGAATTATCTGGATTCAACAAACAAGTGCAGATAGTTATTAGTTTTTAATCAGTAGTATCCGTTTAGGCTATTGTGTGTGTGTAACACGTAGGGCAATCCTTTAGGTTTGCTTTCGTACATTAAGCGCAAGGCTAAAGCCTCGCCCTACGTCTCTTCGACAGTCCGGGCATAAAAAAGCCGTGTGTACAAAAATCTAACTGGATACTACTGAGAGGAAAGAAAAAAAAGAGTAGCAGACACCGTAAAGTTGTTCTTTCCGTAATAACTTACAGAAGATTTTATTCGCTAAGGAATGTAGGAAATCTAGGAACAAATACACAAAACAGATCCTTTATTGGATTGTAGACTTCGGGTTTAGGGATACAGGGTGAAAGATGTGAGCCTGAAGTTAGCCAGGTTGTGCTATAGAGTTCAGTATTTCAACTCCACGTTCCAGAGTCTCAAAAGTTGCAGCGTATGAGATCCTGAAATGGGTTTTCTTTTCTGAAAACACACTGCCGGGTATGATTAACAAATCGTGCTTTATTGCCTCAGTAACGAATTCTTCATCGGTTCCCCATGGCACTTGAGGGAAGGCGTAAAACGCGCCATCAGGCTTGATTAACTTGTAACGCTCTTTAAGGCCTTCATAAACGAAATCACGTTTCTTTTTGTAATCTTCTACATACGCATCCATATTAACATCCATGGCCTTTACTCCGGCTACCTGCGCAAATGAGGGAGCACAAATATAGGTATACTGCTGAAGTTTCATCATTTCATCAATAATGTTTACAGGACCAATTGCGCTGCCTAATCGCCATCCGGTCATTGCGTATGATTTGGAAAAACCGTTACAGGTCACCGTATTTTCATAATATTTTCCAATGCTCTGATATTCTATGTCATAAACGAATTTCTTATATATTTCGTCTGAAATAATTACCAGGTTGTGTTTTTTTGCAATGTCGCTGATATCTTTAAGGTGTTGCGGGTTGTAAACTACACCGGTAGGATTAGACGGACTGTTTATAATGATGATTTTAGTGCGCGGACTTATAAGAGGTAAGATGCGTTCCGGGGTGAGTTCAAAATCAGGATATGTGTCAATAAACTTCGCCTTACCACCGCAAAAATTCACAAGATGTTTAAATGACACAAAGTAGGGATCCGGTACAAGGACTTCATCTCCAGGATTTATGAGAACCATAAACGCAAGTGTTAAAGCTCCGGCCACACCGGACGTAATCATTATGCTATCACCCTTGATACCGCGTTCTTTTCTTGCTTTTTCCAGGATCTTTTCACCAAGTTCAGGTATACCCTGGGTCCTTGTATATCGGTTAAAGCCCCCTTCAATTGCTTTTATTGCTTCTTGTTTCACCTCTTCAGGGATATCAAAATCCGGCTGTCCGATACTGAGGTTAACCGGATTCTTAATCTTTTGTGCAAGATCAAATACCTTTCTTATCCCAGATGCTTCAAACCCCTGCATTCGATCTGCGATCATCAGGATGCTGCCTTATCATCAGTAGCTTCAGCAGCTTTCTTCACTTTTGCCTTCCTCTTTAGCTTCATAATTTTTACCTTTGGCAAACCGTACACAGACTTTTTTTCATCCCATAAACCTTCATCAGTCAAAAATTTTATACGTTCCGGTCTTGTAAGAACATTTCTCTGCCTGACCAATTTACTCTTTGCTACAAGACTTTTGTCAATACTCATTTTGTATCCTTTCTTCCTTATCGTACTTGAATTGGATAGCTACTTGCAAATTGCTTTTTTCCTTCGTATTCTAACTTGCTGATCGCATTTAAAGCCTTCGTTAGTTCACTACTATCCTTAGAATTAAATTTACCCGTACATACAACAATCTCCTTACCTCTTTTTGCTACAAATGTATTGTAGTTCGTCATGTTTTTGATAGCTTTTGCCAGATCACGTGCCTTCTTTATATGTTGTTTTGTATCACTATAGGATATAATCTGAAGAGTCCATTTGATATTTCCAGCCTTTTGATTTGTTATCACTGAGGGCCTTTTTATTGATAAATCTACTGTATTTATCTTTTTGCCCCGAGGCATTGACTTAACCCCGCCTTCCAACTCAGAATATTCAACAGATCTCTGTACCGTCTCAGGAATTAATATATCTTTAATGCCAATCTTGTAACCGACAAAAAAACAGGCTAATGATAAAAAAACGGCGCCTAACGCGCCAAATATCAACGTTTCCTGTTTAATAACAACTTCATTAAGAAATAGCTTTCTAGGTTTTTTAGTATCGGCTTGGGCCTCTTTGACCTCTTTCTCTCTTTGTGTGTCTTTAATCCAACCTAGTGGGCTCTTCTTTTGATTATCAACTATGATATCCTGACTGATATCCTGACTTCTTTTTTTGTCCGGTCGGGGTAATACCGTTGGATTCACTAGATCTCTTTCAAGCACTTTACTATCACATTTAACTTCTTCATCATGTTGTTTTTTGAAAACTTCAAAAAACTCTTTTGATTCTTTCTCTTTCCCAAACATTACCGCCCCTTAATGTAAAGTTAATGATTTATAAATAATCGGCTACAGAAAGATTTTAAGATTTTTTAAACAGAATTGAGTAATTCGTTCCTGAATCCATGTCCCTGACCTAAAAAGGTCATGTTGCCCGCACTGGCGGGAAATAATGTGAAGGCAGGTAAAAAAATCATCCCACAACAGGTTTATAAATCTATAAAGACATATCGACAGATATCTTTATGATACAAGTGGTAAAGTCTATAAAAAACAGATTTTATTGTCAAGGTTTTTCGCTTATACAGAAGGTATGCCACATAGTACGGCGTAGCAGCAACCAGGTTTGAAGTGTCTAAAGTTAGTAAACAGGTACGGTTTGAACCGTTTGAGTCGTTTAAACCGTTTAAACGGTTATTTTTAGACACTCTTAACTTGTTATAACACGAAAATATTCTTCTAAAAAAAAGGTCCTACCATGTAATGTTGTAAGCTACAACAGCCAATAAAATACCATTGTCTTTCATCTGAGGCTCGTGTATTATTCAGTAGAAAATGGACGATTAGGAACCATAGTTGCAAATTTCGGCATTTTTGCTTAGATTTCCGTATTTTTCCGGTTAAGGATAAGAGTAAGTGTGAATAAGAATGTGATTGAGAAGATTGAAGATCTTCGCGCAAGGATCCGATACCACGATGGAAAATATTATGTTGAGAATATGCCGGAGATTGCGGATTATGATTATGATCAGCTAATGAAAGAGCTGGGAAGGCTCGAAAGTTCCTACCCGCAATTTATCACGCCTGATTCACCAACTCAACGCGTAGGTGGCGAACCTGTTTCAGAATTTGCACCTCTCGAACACAGGATACCTATGCTCAGCATTGAAAATACATACTCAGAAGATGAATTAAGAGAATTTGACAAGAGAATCAGGCGGATGTTAAAAAATGACCGCCTGAATGAAGTAGTCGGGCAGGCACCGGATCAAGCAGACAATGTCGAACCAGCCGATGAAATAGAATATGTTGTAGAACATAAGATTGATGGTGTGGCAATCACGCTGTGGTATGAAAATGGAGTTTTCACACGTGGCGCGACGAGAGGTAATGGTTTCAGGGGCGATGATGTCACAACAAATTTAAGAACGGTAAAGGACATACCCTTAAAATTTTTGTGCACGGATTACAGCAAGATACCACCGGTTATTGAAATCCGTGGTGAAATTTACATGCCAAACAAAGATTTTGAGATACTGAATCTAAGACGTGAAGAAGCTGGCGAACCTCAATTTGCCAATCCCAGAAATGCTGCTGCTGGCTCCCTAAAACTCCTTAATCCTCAAACAACGGCTAAAAGGCCCCTCCGCTTATTTGCCTACTCCTTCGGGCATTATGAAGCTGGTAAATTTACCAGCCACATTGAATGCCTTGAGGCTATAGAAAAGTTCGGTCTTCCGGTAAACCCACACTATAAATTATATAAGACTATAGATGAAGTTGTTTCATATTGCAACTCATGGGAAAGCAGACGAGATGAGCTTGATTATCAGGTGGATGGAATGGTCATTAAGGTTAATTCGTTAGAACTTCATGACAAACTGGGGTCGACCAGTAAAGCACCGCGCTGGGTTATCTCATACAAGTACCACCCGGAAGAAATACCCACAAAGATAGAGGCAATAAAGGTACAGGTTGGTAAAACGGGAACATTGACTCCAGTGGCGCAGTTAATCCCTGTCCCACTTAGTGGTACAACAGTAAGCAAAGCATCACTTCACAATTTTGATGAAATTGAGAGAAAGGATATTCGTATAGGAGATTACGTCGTTGTTCAGAAAGCGGGTGAAATTATCCCTCAGGTAGTTAAGATTCTCCATGAAAGACGCACGGGGAATGAGGTAGTACGATTTGATGTGCCGGAAATATGTCCTGTCTGTAAAAGTGGGATTACTAAAGAAAAGGTGTATCTGAAATGTTACAATCCCTTGTGTGTCGCTCAGGCAAAAAGGAGGATAATATATTTTGCAAGTAGAAATGCGATGGATATTGAGGGCTTCGGCCCTGCCATCATCGAACAATTAGTAGATAAAAAAATTATCGAAGATTATGCTGATATTTATTCACTGAAATTCGAAGACCTTGAACCACTGGAAAGGATGGGCGAGAAATCTGCCCGAAATCTTCTCGATGCAATTGGCAAGAGTAAGGACAGAGATTTACACTGTCTGATCTGCGCACTGGGGATACGGAATATTGGTACTCATGCGGCGGAGGTACTGTCGAAACACTTCGGCACACTCGATAAACTCATGGATGCCTCTAATGATAAGTTAAAGGAACTCTCTGAGATTGGAGAAATCACGGCAAAGGTCGTCGTAGATTTCTTCTCAAATAGCCACACAAAAAACGTTATCGATAAACTTAAGGCGGCAGGTGTTAATTTAAGCACCATTCGCAAAGAAGCAAAGACATCTTCTCATATAGCTGGAAAATCTTTTGTGATAACGGGAACGCTGAACGGGTATTCCCGTAAAGAGATAGAGGATATAATAAAAAATCTGGATGGCAGAGTATCATCAGCCGTGAGTGGCAAAACTGATTTTCTGATTGCCGGTGAATCACCGGGGTCAAAACTCGAAGCGGCACAAAAGCTGGGAACAACAACTTTAAGCAAAGTTGAGTTTGAGAATTTGATTAATGAAACATGAGGTAAAATTAGATTTGACTCTGAAGTGAAATGAGGAGAAAGCATGGAAGTTTACGATGGTTTTAATTGGGCAGTGCCAAAAGCGTTTAAAGATGCTATTGCTTCTTGTACCTTTGAAGAAGGTGATACTTTATACAGCACAAAGATGGCATATGGCACATGGGACGAAGTGGTTGACAAAGTAGACCATGCTATACAAGTACATTCTCCAGCGCGCAATAGTAGCAAAAACACATCAGAAGATAATGCCTCGGTGTTTAAAGCAAATTGGAACACTACTGTTAAAGTCGAATTTGTAATTGGTAGTAAACCCAACAATAAAGATAAATTCATATATACAACTCAGGGGCGATTATTCACACTTCTTCAGACAGGAAATATTGAAGTGTTAAATAAGGATAATGAAATCCCAAAGATTCCTTTGTTTGTAGCTGAATTAAAAAAACACATAAACAATGATGCCATTGAATTAATAAAGAAAAATGTAGACGAAGATTTTGATAAACCAAACCTTGTTATTATGGCTTATGATGCAACGAATGATGCATTGGTTGATAAATTTAAATCAATATTTTATTCACTTCACGAATTTAAACCAAAAGTTATAGATTTATCACTTTCTAAATTTGCCTCACTAGAGAAATATCATTTCCATCCTACCTTATCAATAAAAAGTATCGTTATTGATTCAAACTCTCCAGAAAAGATT
This sequence comes from Candidatus Scalindua sp., assembly GCA_018670825.1. Taxonomy (GTDB): domain Bacteria; phylum Planctomycetota; class Brocadiia; order Brocadiales; family Scalinduaceae; genus Scalindua. The sequence goes on from JABHIW010000012.1 coordinate 26,318, forward strand.
AGGGATATAATTAAAAAGGTATTGTGGCCAAAAAGAGATTCTAAGAACGCAACTAAATCTTTTTGTAATATTATCGACAGAACGAGGAGTGTTTCATCAAATTCTTTTAAACTTAGAAATCACACATTATTTATTCCATATCAAGTAAAGAGACACGGTGAAATAAGGGTTCATTCATTTAATCACTCCCCTGTTTATCGCTATAGATTGCATACTACAAAGGTTACTGAACAAAACAATATTCCTAAAAGTCTCAAAAATTATCTGGATCTGGTTTTTGCTGATTGCCCAAATCATTTATTTACAAAAACTGCCTTTAGAGTTTCAAAGTTAAAAATGGAGATGAGTGTAAATTTATTCAATCATAAATCTCACAAATTAATAGATTTAGCAAAAGATAGCAGAGTGTATAACAAATTTAAAAGTAGGCATGAAAATCTTGAACAATATTTTCTTGATAACGATAAAGGTACTATTGCAGTAGAATTACCGTTATGGGTTGAAGAAGGCGAATTGCAAGATTTTAAAAAGGTGTTTAATATAACAGGGCCACTAGTCGGTCATATTGATATATTAAGAATTGAAGATGATGGGAAAATAGCGGTTTGGGATTATAAGCCAAATGCGTACAAAGAAACGAAAGCATATGTCCAAGTATTTTTATACACTTATATGTTGTCTGTTAGAACAGGAATAAAACTAAGTGACTTTATTTGTGGTTACTTTGATGAGGTTGACGCCTATCAATTTAATCCGTGTGAAGCTATAGTTGCTTACGGTAAAAATACAACTGCTATTAGGTCTTCTTTTGTAAAAGGAGATTCTTCCGGTTAGCAAGGGTAGTAGTTTTTAATTTTATAGTTGAACAATAAGGAAAAGATCACAATGTTTGGATGTCTGATAAAAACATTAGTGATAAAAAAAATAAAATGGAAAAATTGATAAAAAATGCTTTAAAATCCGCCAAGGCGGATCAAATAGAAATACGTATTAATGAAGGACGAGGAACGGGAGTCTCTTATGTAGGCAAGGAATTGGAGAGTATAGGCGAAAGCAGTATGATGGGTGGATGTGTACGTGCTCTCGTCAAGGGAGGATGGGGATTTGTAGCCTTTAATGATATTGAAAATTTATCTCGCTACGTCAAAATGGCATGTGAGCAGGCAACACTTGTTGGTAATAAGGACGTTTCGCTGGCAGAAACCGGGGTGATTAATGACGTTGTAAAGACGCATGTTGATCTAGACCCGGCAGACGTTTCGCTGATTGATAAACATGATTTGTGTCAAAAGTATAATAACATAATCTTATCTTCAAAGAAGATCCAGACTTCCAGTGTAAGATATGTGGATTCCCACGGTACGCTTTACTTTGCGAACCTGGAAGGCAGTTTTATTGTTAGCGAAAATATATTCTGCGGTGTTTCTGTAATGGCAATGGCAAAGGACGGCATGGACGTACAGCAGGCTTATGATTCAATTGGAGACCTCCGAGGATACAAGAAGGTTGAAAACTTTGAAGAAAGTTGTGAAGAGGTTACAAAGAGAGCGGTAGATTTACTCTCCGCGAAACCCGTGGAAGCAGGTAAATATACTGTAATTGCTGATCCGAAACTTTGCGGTGTGTTTACACATGAGGCGTTTGGACATCTGAGCGAAGCAGATTTTATCCATGAAAACAAAAAACTCCGTGAGATTATGAAAATCGGAAAACGCTTCGGCCCCGATGAATTGTCTATTGTTGATGACGGCACATTGGAAGGAGAAGCGGGTTATAATAAGTATGACAGTGAGGGTACTCCTACTCAAAAAACGTACCTGATAAAGGATGGGATCCTGACCAACCGGTTGCATTCAAGAGAAACGGCAGCCAAAATGAGCGAGAAGCCTACAGGAAACGCAAGAGCTATCAGCTATGGCAGTGAACCGATTGTGCGCATGACTAATACTTATATGGAACCCCGTGATCAAACGTTTGAAGAGATGCTGACAGGAGTAGATGACGGCATTTATGCAAAAGGATCACTTGGAGGCCAGACAAACACAGAGATGTTTACGTTCAGCGCTGAAGAAGCATATAGAATAAAAGATGGAAAGGTTTGTGAACAAGTCCGCGATATAGTATTGACAGGCAATGTATTTGAAACATTAACGAACATAGATGCAATTGGTAATGATTTTGTCCTGTATGGAGGGCTTGGTGGTTGTGGTAAGGGCGGACAGTCTCCCCTGCGTGTAAGTGACGGCGGACCACATATCAGAATAAAAAATGTGACTATTGGTGGCAGATGATAATGTAGACAGGATTCAAGTCAGTAATCATCAACATACAGGCGATATCACAATTAAAGTTGGAATACATCCTCGTATATAAGAAGAGAGTGATAGACCAAAACAAACATACATAAGAGTATTAGAAAAACGTCATACATCGAGAAAAGCAATCAAATTCACAGATAGCCTACGTCAAATTGTAGATGAAAAAATCAGTAAGTAGTTTAGCCATTATTTGATCTCCGACAGATTAAGCATGCTTGATCTTCATATCAGCCATAAGTGGATATATCAATATTTCAAGTGAGGATGGGGAAACAATGTATCTTCCGTTTTCCGGGCTTTATTCTTGCTTTTTTTGGCTCTTTTTACTAACCTTCTCGTTATTGGCACCACTCTTCGTGTTAACCTGTTTGCATGTAATCCTTAGCTACTATAGGAGTCAATATCCAATATTCCAACTAACTATCATACACCCTATTAGGCAAGAAAAGATTGTAAGCGAGACAAGTTTTCCAAGTAAACACTCCACGCCATACTCAATGGCCTTGTAATGGCACTAGCGTATCACCGAACTACTCAGGCGGTGACATCATTGCTCTCAGAATACTGGATACAACTTCTGACGCCAAAATCCTAGAACCTGAGTCGTCAAAATGTATATCTTTTTCTGGCTGAACTTGGTCTATGTATGACAATACTGCATTGTACAAATCATTAACCTCTATATTGTGTTCTTTCATCAACTCTTTGGTCGTAATATTGTACGCTTCAACGTTGCCCTCGATATACCCAATGTCATTTGGTACGGGTGTTGTGGTAGCGAAAATCAATCTGATCCCTTTGTCTTCAAGTTGAGTAATTAACGTTTCAAGATTCTTTCGATACTTCTTAACCGCTAATGCAAGATCTTTTCTTTCATCTCTATTATCTCCGCTTCTCTGCAAATCATGAAGCCCCCAGTTGAAATGTATTATGTCCCAACCTGTTTTACCTATCCACTCCTCTAACATGTTAATCCCCCTCAAAGTTGATGCACAATTTACTGGCTGTAAGAGTGGGCCTCCGATGAACAAACTATGTAGCCGCTGGGGAGCATATTCAACTAGTCGATAAACAATCGCTTTGCCTCGTAATGCATCACGAACAAAAGGGAAATATCTGATAGTGGTTGAATCTCCGATTAGAAGAACTTTAGGTAGTTGATTGTCAACATTATCCACTTTTGCAAACTGTTTGGTAAACAATTGAACTGGAACGGTAAATCGAGAGAGAATTGCCAGTAGTATAATAATTATAATTGCAGATAAGCCTATCCATTTCATTAGAATCTGATCTTTCTACTCCAACATTTTTGATAAATTATTTTTTCATGTTCAACGCAATATTGCATACTACGGACCTTGTTTCTTCTATAGATAATGCTGACACTGAACAGGTTATACATACTACAAAGAAGTCCTTATCAGGCTTAAAGAGTGGGAATCATTATCTACTCTTAAAGAAGAACTAGAGCCTGGATAGCCAAATACAACATCAATTCTCCACATTCTTCATTTAAATAAAAAATATACTGCGCCCAATTAAGCAAGCAGATACTTGACTCTCATTCACTTTCACCCAGACGAAGACAAAAAAGGATAGAGTCGTTCGGTAGTATTTATTAAAACACTTAGATAATTTCCATCTGATTAAATAAAGAAATGATTTATTACTATTTTTTTATCTCGAATGAATTTGCTTCTTTATGAATCATTTTGTTTGAAATGAGTATCTGAGATGTTTTTTCGGCCTGCAGTCTGTTTCCTTGAGGAGATTGGTGGATTTCATCATGAAAATTTTCTGCTTTTTTGCCAATAGTCGCAATATCTACTACCGGTACATTTAATTCACTGCCTAATTTAACAATTTCATTATTAAGGAATTCCAACTTAAGAACTATTCGGTTTTCTCTCCCTTTTTCTCTTCCCTTATTAAACCAATTAGGCTTTCGTCCAAATTGGTTTTTCATTTGTACCGCTAATTTCTTTTTTTCTTTTTCTGAAGCTTCATACATAGTCGCAAAAGTAGAGTAAACAAGTTTTGTATTATGCTCTTTTGCGACAACGGTAATGTGTCTTAAATTAGATATGATAGTTTCCATCAAAATATTATTAACAGGATCATACGCTTTATTAGGACGTCTTGATGGTTCTTTTGATTTTGATGAGAATTTAAATAGTCGGCTTACATTACTCTTAAGAGATAAATATCTATATTTAACTTTAGTAAAAAATTTAAATCTTTTCTGTAGAATAGTATATATATTCGAGTGTTCATACCACTCTGCACCAATAGCATGCATCACATGTGAATAATCAGTCTTAAATGTTTCCGGATTATCACCTATAACCACATCATTAATTCCGTGATAAATATATACAATATCAGGCTCCAGGTAAACCAGGTTCAGCATATAATTAATTAAACTATGCATCGTTGTGTAACCGGAAACTGCTGCATTAATTACTTCAACATTATATCCCTTCTCGTTAAGAATTTTTTCTAATTGAAAGGGGTAGGTGTCTTTTGTCTCCACACAAAAACCATACGTTGTGGAACCTCCAAGAGTCATAATCCTGATTGTCCCCGGGTCTTTTTCCTTATCAAATTTTTTACCCCTAAATAAAAAAGGCGGATGTACGGTATGCGGCAGTATTGGGCTGGGTGCATGATATCCATCTCCGGGAGGAAATGCATATTTAAGATTATCGTAATTGAAGAAATAGTTTTTGACGTATTTCAATCCATAGACAGTAAATTCTGCGTATAAGAGAGATGCAATCAAAATCGATAATATAATAAAGCAGTGAAGGAAAATGTTTCTACGCTTTTTCGTCTTTTTCAATATTTAGCCTGCGATTAGATTTCAAAGAGATGAATTAATTAAAAAATACATAATACAAACATAATGAATTTCTTCAAATCAATAATAGAATATCAACTAATACGTGTAAACAGTTTATGCAACATTGGTTCAGGAAAGATACAAAAGGGATAATCCCTGTTCGTCACAATGGAATTATATCTTAGCTTTTTCTCTAAATCTTCCATCTCCTTTTCCTTCATTAAAGTATTGAGCTGTTTTAACCTGTCAAAAGTCCATTCCTTTTTTACATCGTTCTTTATACCTTTCAATGTACGAAAATAATATGTAATTCTTGTCGGAGCTATTTTATTGAAAAATAGCCTGAGTGCCGAAGTATAAAAGAAAAAGACGTTTAGTTGTAGATAAGCGCAAAGAAGAGAGAGAAGAGAATAAAAACAGGAAGCTGAGAAGAGAAGTTGAAAGAGAGACGAAAGGCCATAATCACAAATCAAGGTTTTGACTTCAAATACATTCCGGTTGTACTAAAGCAGGCTTGACCTTTTTGCATAAATCTTTACAATGCGCTGGTATGGCAGATTGCAGGAGAATTAATTGCCCATATTTATTACACATCTGTAAAATTCGGCTGTAATTTTTTTAAGGAAATACTCAATGAAAAGAAAGCTGTCACTGTTTGCATGTATAGCGATATTTATTTCGTTACAAACCGGTTGTTTTCAATTAAAGAGTTTGGACTTAAAGAGTTTAGACTTTATGAGAATGGATGAATTTCATTCTCAAGTCCAAACTCAAGAACTTCAAACTGAGGGTTATGTGCAAAAGGTTGACAGCTTTATTATAGTACTGGATTCATCATCATCTATGGGTACTATTTACAAGGATGAGGTTGCCGAGCGATATTCCCGGTTTATGATTGCCAAAGATATTGTTAGTCGAATGAATAATACTCTGCCTGAAATGGAGATTCAAGGGACCCTCCAGAGATTTGGTTACGGTTATTCTGCAAGGGGAAAACTGACCGAGGCCGTATACGGGCCGACTACATATTCCAGATTTGGCTTGGAACAAGCTTTACAAAGTATAATAACTCCCGGGGGGCATAGTCCTGCCGGGCTTGCCATTGGGGCGACAAGTAAAATTGTAGGTTCTACAGAAGGTAAGAATGCCGTAATTGTTATAAGTGATGGTGAAAAGCTGAAAGATGACCCTCTCATGAAGGTTAAGACTTTGAAGAAACAATTTGGAGACAGAACATGCCTTTATACGATTTGGGTGGGAAGTAAGACGGAAAGCAAGGAATTTATGGATGAGATCGCCGCAGAAATGAGATGCGGTTTCTCTGTAACAGCTGATGACCTAGCAACAAGCGAAGGTATGGAAGATTTTGTAAGAAAAGTATTCCTTGCGGTGGACAGCGACGGAGATGGTGTTCCCGATGATGCAGATGAATGCCCGGGTACGCCTCCCGGAGTCCAGGTTAATGCTGTGGGGTGTACTGTAGATAGTGATGGAGACGGTGTTACTGACGATGTAGATGCGTGTCCGAATACTCCGAGAGGTGCTATTGTTGATAACCGGGGTTGCTGGGTTGTCAAAGGGGTAAGATTTGATTATAAAAAATGGGATGTAAAACCTCAGTTTAATACAAACCTGGATAATATTATTAATATTTTGAAAAAGACTCCGGGCTTAAAGATAAGGGTAGAGGGGCATACTGACAATATAGGTTCAAAGAAATATAATCTGGACTTGTCGAAAAAGAGGGCACAGGCAATAAAGGATTATCTGGTTGGAAAGGGCATAGATCAGTCACGAATCACTTCAGTAGGACATGGACTTTCAAAGCCGATAGCCGGTAACGATACAAAAAAGGGACGTGCTTTAAATAGAAGGGCTGAATTGATACCCGTGAAATAGTTTAGAAATAGCGAACTGATAATCAAGCCTTTTAAAAATAAATGTGGCAGAGATTGTTGTGTACCACCTGGCATCCGGCAAGATATAATAGCCTTGCTGGCAGATGCGTTATGTACGGACTCTTTGTCGCTCCCGATAACCTTGTAAAGCCATTCGCAGGGATAATCTATGCTGACCTATTGATGATTGATATCTTCTCTGTTATCTCCTTCTTTTCACTGTTTCACAAGAATCATATTGCGGAATATTTTATTGTTCTTAACTATATGCCAAAGTTTTTCTGAGTGTTCTTGAGACCTGTAGATACTAAAGACTATGTATGATTTGTCAAAGAGCTCAATCGAAATATTTGGAACAAAAATAACTGAACTTATCTTACTTCTGAATTGTTCTGCCCCTCTTTTATTTAGTGCAGGATCTAACAATCCTTTAATTGGTTGTCCTTCCCAGTATTCTTGTAGTAACGGCTCTTGTGTTACACCAAACATTACCATCTGAACATCAGTATAATCAAAATGCTCAAAATGAAACTGTGAACAATCTATCACAATTGTAGAAATTACATTTTCATTCTGACTTGGAAATTTGTCAATTTTTTCCAAAATTTTTTCCTGCAATCGAATAGTCACTGCCCCTCAGGTCGCAGGTACTTATCTGGATGCCCACCTTCCATCTGTACCTCAGAATATTTTACTCCATCCTCTATTTCTACTGGAGTCAATGCAGATTTTAATGGATTGCTCATTTCGGGTCTATTTAATTCAAAGCCGAAAATATTTTATGATGCGTTTAGGTATGTAAAATCTACAGTTTTGTCGCTTTCAGGATTAATATTCTTTTCATACTCCAAGCTCAAATTACATTTTTCAAACACCTGTGCAAAATAAGCCTCAAAAATGTAAGAGGAATCTGAAGGATTATTCTCTATGTTTCTAACTATTTCATCATATTTTCCTAAACTCTTTAAAAAAGAAACCGTATCTTTAAGAACTGGATCATTTATCATATTAATATCCATAGATTTAACACGTCTGTAATTGCTGCAATTATTCATTCTAACATAAAATATTTGTTATCTGCGGTTGATCTTTTTGCCTTCTCAGTAATTTAATTTAAACAGCCCTCCCAGCCTTGATTCTGGATAGATACAGAAGGGATAATCCCTATTCGTTACAATAGAATTGTGCTTTAGTCTATTTTCTAAATTTTCTATCTCCTTTTCCTTCTCTTTAATCAGGGGACTGATCTTCTCTTTCATCAGGCAGTTAAGCTGTTTTATCTTGTCAAACGTCTGATATTTTTCTTTGCTATCGTGTGACGTTTTAGTTATCAGCTCTTTTTTTTCACTTGCCATAGATCTCATTTCGGCATCTTCCATAAATTCGTCGGAAGCATATCTGTCCGGATTATAGCCCATATCCTTGATGATATGTTTAAGCGCTATAACATCTTCTTTAGAAACGTTAAATGGTTTATATGGCAGATGCAGGGTCGCTGAGATGGTTGCATATTCAGGTGGTTCTACACCAAAGAACTCTCTTATGATTTCGTCGGTAATCAGATCGTACTTTGCCCCACCAATTCCATGAATGAACAGGTCGGAAAAGAACATCCTTGAGTACATGGTGTTAGCTATCGCCTTTGGGCGGATCTTTATGCCCTCACTTATCACCTCTTTCAACCTTTCCAGATTTTCTGAAGAGTTGCCTCTTTCACCAAAATCAAAATGAGTAACAGTCTCGTTCTCAGATAGTATGCTTATGCGGCTCTCATTTGCTACAGATACAAAGAGGCTTTTCCTCGATCCACCCTCTCTCCACATCCAGAATGGCATTTCGACTACATCCCCTTTCTCCATCAAATCAGGCAGCGGATTAGCCTTAGAGCTTATTTTCTTTAGTATCCGATACTCTCTGAGTTTTGTATTATAGGTTTCTACAAAACTCTTTGCATTCGCCGTTATGTGTAGGAAAAAATTGAGAAATGAATCTGTCTCACTGATAGAAGAAACTGGAATCTCCAGATTGCTGATTCCAAATCTTGTCAAAAAAGCATGCCTTGCAAACGTAAACAGATCACTGAATTGCAGTGTTTCTCCAGCAAGCTTTAATACTACATCCATAAAACCCTCAAACGTCTTCTTCATGTCAGGATTATGCAGGGCCTTTAAAACGCTCTCTTTAAAAGCGGTCAGTTGTGTTGAATCCGCATATCTGATCTCTTCAAAGGCAAGATTGCGTAGGCCGGGAATGTATTCTATCTTTTCCACAGATGAATCCGGGACGTTTATGTCTGGAATGTTCAGACAGTTATCATTACTGGCATCATTGTCTACGACCATATTTATCCCGACAGCATTCACCTTCTTTGCAATACTGTTCACAAGAGTATGCTTTATCATTACACCCGGATGCGCAAGGGTAGGGGAGTGTCCGGTTTGGATTATCTCCTTTTCAGGAGTATAAGGATCATTAATATTTGATAAATTTTCTGTACCAGTTATATTCAGTTTTGTGCAAAGAGAGCAAATTTTCTCAGTGTATTTCCCCGCCTTTTTTAATGTGTCGGATCGAACCTGTTCGCGGAATTGGGAAAAAGGTATGTTGTTAATGTCAAAATTGTAGGATTGGAATCTCTCTTTATTTATATCGATTAATCTCGGAATGTCTTCATGTGCAGGGTCGATGAATATCTCTTTGTTCTGCTTTGGGGTCGTGAATGATTTAATTTTCATATTTTATTACGGGTTACACATTTCGGGGTATGTCGCTATCTCGACAAAGACTATCCTTCGACTCCGCTCAGGATGACGTCACACTGTGCGAAGTCGAAGTGTTATAAACGCCAAAATTCATCTAGTTGCAAGTTTTAGGAAATAGTCATGATTTAATCCGTAACCTCAACTCGAAAACTCAGTTGATTTTTTCTTACCTACTCTTCCAGTTTCTCTTTCAGTTTATGAAGTTTATTGAGTGCTTCCAGCGGTGTGATTTTCGACGTGTCCAGATTTCTTAGCTCTTCAATCACTACATTTTGAGGCGGATTAAAAAGGGCAAGTTGTTTTGGCTCATTTTTTTCTTCACTCTTGATAGTTGCAAATTTAGGTTTGCCATCTACATCCAGTGTTCCGGCTTCAAGATTGGTAAGTATCACCCTGGCCCGTTTAATTACCTCGTTGGGCATTCCGGCCAGCCTTGCGACATGGATACCATAGCTTTTATCAGTGCCTCCCTCAATAATCTTTCTCAGGAATATTATTTCATCTTCCCATTCCCTTACCGCAATGTTATAGTTTCTGATACCCGGGAAGAGCAGGGCCAGTTCAGCCAGCTCGTGATAATGAGTAGCAAACAGTGTTCTGGCTTTCAAGCGTTCATAGATATATTCTGTTAATGCCCACGCAATACTTACACCGTCAAATGTACTGGTCCCACGGCCAACCTCGTCAAGTATAATCAGGCTACGTTTTGTCGCGTTGTTTAAAATGTTTGCGGCTTCATTCATCTCCACCATAAATGTGCTCTGGCCTTTTGCCAATTCATCCATTGCTCCTACCCTGGTAAATATACGATCAACGACTCCTATTGTTGCCTCTTTTGCCGGGATGAAACTGCCCATCTGTGCCATGAGTACGAGCAGAGCTACTTGACGAATATACGTCCTCTTTCCTGCCATATTTGGTCCTGTAATGACCATAATCTGTTTGTCTGTCCCGTTAATGTCAATATCATTGGGCACAAATTTCTCAGCCATTAATGTTTTATCCAGAACGGGGTGTCTTCCATCAACAATCCTGAGACCGAGTCCATCTGATATTTCTGGTCTTGTGTATCCGTTCTCGGCCGCTATATTTGCAAGTGTTGAAAGGACGTCTAAATGGGCAATAACGTCTGCCGTCTACTGTAAACGTTCAGTATAGGTGGACACCTCTTCCCTGTTCTTTTGAAAGTACTCGTACTCCAGATCCTTCGCTCTGTCATCTGCGGTAAGTACCTTCGTCTCATATTCCTTGAGTTCGGGTGTAATGTACCTCTCGGCATGTTTAAGGGTTTGCTTGCGAATATATGTCTCCGGAACCCTCTCTTTGTGGACATTTGTGATCTCAAGATAGTATCCGAATACTTTGTTGTATCCTATCTTTAATGAACTTATACCCGTTCTTTCTGTCTCTTTTGCCTGGAAACCGGCAATCCAGCTTTTTCCGTTTTTGCTGATATTCTTCAACTCATCCAGATCGTGATCGTAGCCCTCACGTATCATCCCTCCATCACGGATTGAATGCGGCGGATCAGACACTATGGCGGTACTTATGAGTACCTTTGGTTCTTCCAAAAGATCCAGTGTCTCATGCAAAAGTTTTAGAATGGACGAATTACAGGCAGAAATTTCAGATTTTATTTTTGGTAAAAGGGATAGTGATTGTTTCAGTGAAATAAGATCTCTCGCATTAGCACGGCCAAAGCTGATCTTTGCGGAAATCCTTTCAATATCATAAACGTCTTTGAGCAGTTCACAAATTCCCCTGCACAGGTTTTTGTTACTATATAACTCTTCAACGCCATCCTGCCTGATATTTATATCCTCGGATACACTAAGTGGGCTTACCAACCAGCCCTTTATCAACCGTCCTCCCATAGGGGTTTTCGTCCGATCCATTACCCCCAATAAAGAACCTTCTTTCTGGTGTGTCCTTGAAGTCTTGACCAGCTCAAGACTCAGTTGTGTGGAATGGTCCAGGATAAGGCGATTATGGTTTGAAAACTTTTCAATCTTATTAATATGCTTCAGAGATGTTTTCTGGGTCTCGTCAAGGTAGCCAATCAACGCCCCTGCCGCGCTGAGAGACGGGCCGATATCTTCACATCCAAACCCATCCAGCGAAGACGTACAAAAATGGCCAATAAGTTTCTGATATGCTGTATCGCGTGAGAACTCCCAGTCTGAACGACGCGTAACCATTGCGCTGAAATCTGCAGATATTCTTTCTGAAAGATCAAACCCTTTAAAGGTAATATTTTCAGGAATAATACACTCAGACGGATGTATCCTCGACAATTCGTCGAATAAATTATCCTTATTAATGTCCTGTACCATGAATTTTCCAGTCGAAATATCTACCCAGGACAAACCGACCATATCATCATGTATAAACAGAGACAAAAGATAATTGTTGTCTTTATCTTCCAACATTGTATCTTCAGTAAGTGTGCCGGGTGTGATAATCCTTACGACGTCTCGTTCAACGATTCCTTTTGTGCCTACTTTAGAATCATTTTTTTCAGTGCCATTCTGCATCTGTTCACAAACAGCAACCTTATATCCAGCCTTTATCAACTTTGGTATGTAAGAACCGGCGGCATGATAAGGTATGCCGGCCATAGGCATGGCCTTTTCTCCCTTGGATCTTGAAGTCAATGTAATACCCAGGACCTTTGCGGCGATCCTGGCGTCATCATGGAACATTTCATAAAAATCCCCCATACGGAAAAATAATAATGCATCCTCATTTTTCCTTTTAATACTCATATATTGTTTCATCATAGGGGTTGAAAAAGGCATCTTAACTTTCCTTATATGTACGGTTTCTTACGAGGCAAAATCCTCCGATTACTAACGGTTTCTTAAAATACACCTGCCATCATATAATGTCAAGTTGTAACCGAGGTATTTGACACGATTATGAGAGAAACATTGTTGGAAATAAGTATTGATTTTGTAAATGGTTAACATTAGTATGGATTTTTATAAACCACTTATTATAGATTTATTAAATGTTTATTCTAAAGAAGATTATTTCATCTTTTCTATATCCTTTCCCGATAAGCCTTTTGCTCTCTTTTCTGGGCCTATATCTGTTATGGTTTACGACTAAACAGAGAGCGGGAAAGATATTGGTATCGGTTGGTTTGGTTATTTTGACGTTATTCAGCTACGGCATTATTGTAAATAAACTTCTCCGGCCACTTGAAAGGCAATATGATAAGTTTGAAATAAAAAACCCATCAACAGTATCAAAAGAAGAGGACGAATCCACGATAAAATTTGTTGTCGTTCTCGGAGGAGGACACTGCTCTGACCCCGAATTACCACTTATAAGCCAAATTGGAAGAAGTGCACTGGTCAGATTAATAGAAGGAATTCGAATATATAGAAAATATCCAGGTGCAAAGCTTCTCCTATCAGGAAGTGGCGGCAATGATCCGTTTTCCAATGCGGAAATGATGGCGCGTGTTGCCAGGGAAATAGGAGTATCTGAGGGAGATATAATTCTTGAATCGAAATCACAAGACACAAAGGATGAAGCACTGTTTATTAAGCCCATAGTCGGCAATGAACCATTTGTATTAGTAACTACCGCTTCCCATATACCCAGATCAATGGCCCTGTTTAAAAAACTTGGTATGAATCCCATCCCATCTCCTGTCGGTCATAGCGTTAGCGGCAATCAAGGATTAAGCTTTTATTCTTTTATTCCAAATGCAGGCAACCACGGCAAAGCAGAATTGGTTATTCATGAATATTTAGGAATGACCTGGGCGAAGCTTAGGGGGCAGATGTAGAATGAGTCAATAAGTAATTGCTAAAGACCTATTTTTTATAAAAGGAGTTGAAGATGTCACTTTCAAAAAAAGAATGTGTACCCTGTAAAGGTGGAGTGCCACCATTAAAAGGTCAGGAATTAGAAAAACTTAGAGAACTGGTAGATGAATGGGATGTGGTTGAAGAACATCATATTACGAAGACGTACAAGTTTCCCAACTTTGTAAAGGCGCTTGCCTTTGTAAATAAAGTGGGAGACATTGCGGAAGAGCAGGGACATCATCCTGATATTTTCCTGACATGGGGAAAAGTCGGCATTACCATGTGTACACACAAGATTGACGGCTTGACAGAAAGTGATTTCATACTTGCCGCTAAGATAGATGAAATTCCTGTTAGCTAGAAATCATTAAGGAGATTGTTTATGGAAAATCAGTATACGCCTCTTTTTAACGAAGCAATCAGAGTGGAAAGAAACATTGCGTCCTTTTATACGTTGTGTGCCACTCATTTCAAAGATGATCAACTCTTCTGGCAAATGCTCAGTGAAGAAGAGGAGCATCATGCTAAAATTCTGGAAAGCGGACTTGAATTGCTTTTGGAACAAAATCTGTTCCCTGGCACAATCCTAGACCTGGATATTAAAGAGTTAAAGGCAACAAATGATATGCTGGAAGAGAAAATAGCAGAATGGAAAGAGAAGGTACCTGGTAAGAAGGAAGCATATACTTATGCTCTTGAGTTGGAACAGGCATCTCTTGAATTCTTTTTTCAACAGACTACTTCAGACAAATCAGACGAGCAAGCAACAAAAATTTTTGAAAATCTGGTAGGTTTTGATAAAGACCATGCACAGAGAATACAGGATTTAATTGAGACTACGAAATTTGATTAATTATTTATTATAACCACTGATTACATTTAAAATAAATCACACAAAGGCACAGAGGCACAAAGGAGGAATTTATGGCAAAGCATAAGGTGGCTATTTTTAAACCATATCCGTTTCAGCTGGGTCAAAAAATTAGGATTGAGGGTTCGACACGTGGTGGCGACTGGGAGGTTGCTGATATTACTGAGCGCAAGGTTACTCTACGGTGCCCCATATCCAATAAAGAATATACATGGGACCTGTTCTGTTATTTTGCGGAAGAGAAGGATGATGCTCCATGGCCTATGGAGTAAATTCAAGGGATATTTTTTTTATGATGAACATGAGAAGTACAATTTTTACATTTTGCTAACTCGTAAATTTTATTCCAATCGCCCTGAAAAAGAGCCTCTTTCTTCTTTCTACTCCAGCCTTTTATCTGTTTCTCAGCGGTAATTGCATCTTTTGGATTTGAAAAGTCTTGAACAAACATTAGTTTGACAGGCCTTCTTTTATACGTATAACAATCTGGATTAATTCCATGATTATGTCCGTATAGTCGACTCTCAATATTATTCGTGATACCTGTATAGTATGATAGATCGGCACATTTAACGATGTATACATAATATGTTTTCATGATAGCCTCATAGCCCACCCTTCGACTCCGCTCAGGATGACCGCGTAAGTCAGCTCCTCTTACGGTAGAAAGTTTATATCAGGCTGTGTTCAGTGCGACCAGTGGTGTTTAGATCTTATCAGAATTTTAGTGTTTATTCAACTTTACTCGGCGGGCAGCATGTATTCGATTTTACGTCAACCTGATCTGCTTTTTTCATTGTCACGACTTGCCTATTCTGTCATCCTGAGCGGAGTCGAAGGACGTAAAGCTAAAATATTACTCGGAAGACTCTCTCATCTCCTTGAAAGCATTTATTAATCCGTTTGTAGATGAATCGTGGGATTCAATTGGACTATCATCTGTAAGCTCCGGAAGTATCTTCTTTGCCAGTTGTTTACCAAGCTCGACACCCCATTGATCAAAGCTGAAGATATTCCAGACTACTCCCTGGACAAATATCTTGTGCTCATACATCGCTATTAGACTGCCCAAGACTCTGGGGGTCAGTTTTCTGAACAGGATTGAATTTGTTGGCCTGTTGCCTTCAAAGACTTTATGGGGATGTAATTTTTTAATCTCATCATCACTCTTGCCATCCTTTTTCAACTCATCGATAACCTCTTCTCTTGTCTTTCCATTAAGGAGGGCTTCTGTCTGCGCGAAAAAGTTTGATAATAGAATATTATGATGCTCACCAATCCGGTTATGGCTGATTGCGGGTGCAAGGAAATCTGCCGGAATTATCTTTGTTCCCTGATGGATTAATTGATAAAAAGCGTGTTGACCATTTGTTCCGGGTTCACCCCATATGACAGGTCCTGTCTGATAATCAACTTTGTTCCCTGATCTATCTATAGATTTTCCATTACTCTCCATATTCCCCTGCTGAAAGTATGCAGGGAATCTGTGCATATATTGGTCGTAGGGTAGGATTGCTTCGGTTTGAGCACCAAAGAAATTGTTATACCAGACTCCTAATAAAGCCAGGATAACAGGAATGTTTCTCTCAAATGGAGTATCTCTAAAATGACTGTCCATTTCAAAGGCACCTTGCAGCAATGCTGCATAATTCTCAAATCCAATATAACACGCTATAGAGAGACCGATTGCCGACCAGAGTGAATAGCGGCCGCCAACCCAGTCCCAGAACACGAACATGTTTTCTTTGTCGATACCGAACTCCTCAACTTTTTCACTATTTGTAGAAATTGCCACGAAATGTTTTGACACATATGCTTGCTCTTTTGCACATGTTAAAAACCACTCTCTTGCAGAAAATGCATTTGTCATTGTCTCCTGAGTTGTAAAAGTTTTAGAGGCAATTAAAAACAGAGTGGTTTCAGGATCAAGCCGTTTCAAAGTTTCACTGATATGAGTCCCATCAACATTTGAGACAAAATGAACTTCCAGACCTTCCTTTGCATAAGGACGTAAGCATTCCGTTACCATTACCGGTCCCAGGTCTGACCCTCCAATACCAATATTTACAATATCCGTAATTTTCTTATTAGTAAACCCCCCCCACTTTCCGGAAATGATTTTCTCTGAAAAACCTTTCATTTTGCTTAAAACTGCATTTACTTCCGGCATTATATCTTTACCATCAACGCAAACAGGAATGTTTATTCTATTCCTTAAAGCGGTATGCAAAACGGCTCTATCCTCAGCCTCATTTATCCTTTCTCCAATGAACATCTTATTAAGCGCATCTCTCAAGCCAACATCATCAGTTAATTTAAGTAATAGCTTCAGCGTTTCCTCTGTGATTATATTCTTTGAATAATCTACAAGAATACCATCAAATCTAATGGAATATTTTTTAAATCTGTCAGGATCTCCGGCAAAAAGATCTTTCATGTGAATATTCTCCATCACTTTGAAATGATCGACGAGATTCTTCCAGCTTTGAGTCTTTGTAGGGTTGATTTTTTTCAGCATTTCTAATTCCTCTTGTAATATGTCTAAATTTCTGTACTTCGGGAATTGCTTCCGAATCTAATCCTTCTCTTTAATAAACTTGTAAGAAATAAGTGTGTCCATTATACTTCCTCTATAAGCATTAGACTTACAAAAAAATTTAGAATATTTTTACAAATATTAAAAGAAGTATTTCACAAATAGAGAATCATATATGCAGAACATAAAGATAGAATCTGATAGTGCTCAACTACCGGTAAAAGGATTATTAGAAAACGGCATTGAAGGGAAAAAAGAACTTACGTCTATAATCCACGAAATAATTTTGCAGTTGAATGACGGCTATGATTTTGGCCTTGAGTTGGCCGAGGAGTGGGTACATTATTTAAATCTGCTTGTTAATGGCTGTGGCAAGAATTTGTCAAACCCATATTCGGATATAGAGAATTACAATGTTGAAACCCTTTCTGAAAATACAGAGCATTTAAGTGAAATTGAAACAATTAGAATACTTGACAAGATACCTACTACACCTTTAGAGGAGACCAATCTTAACAACCTTCCTGTTATGAACAGGACAATATTTGTTGTTGCAATAGGAGGTACAGATTCGACTTTTTATCGAGGGTTGTCAAAATCGGATTTCGATATTTTTACCAAAGAGTTATATTCCCCCGAATTATATTCTTTCTTTAAAGATCACGGTTATGAAGAATTTATTCCCAGAGGTTTAAGCGCGAAAAGAGACAGAGCCGGAAACTATGTTTCTAATGTAGAGAGCATGATTATGCATGCCTACTGTTCCGGAATCAGACATGTTGCTGTAATTGCAAATTCCAAATCATATAAACCAATAGACGGATATTTGAAAAAACGGCTGGGTTATTTAAAGGATTTAAAAGTCGTAGTTACCGTTCAGCCTCTTTTACCAATGATTAAAGCATTCAACGATCCAGAAGAATTTATTGTATCCGAAGAAAATGGCGGTTATCCTGGAGGACACGGACATGGTTTCAAATATTGTCTGAAGAATAGAGATATTCAAAATATAATAAATGAAAAAAATTTAGAGTTTTTTATATTTAGTAATGGTGATAATGCTGTTGTATTGAACTGGGGTGCAAACCATTTTATAACTGCAATTAATAAAATGAAGTCTTTGGCGGCAAACCCAAAATACAAAAACCTGAGAATTGCGTTCTTTATGGTCTGGGAATACTTAAGAAAAGGAGGATTCTCATTTTTACTGAAAAACAAGGTAACAGGCGATTATATTACGCAAATATTTGAAGCTGAACTTGCTGAAAAAAGCGGTGCAGATATTATACAGTTAGAAAAATCCAGAGGTGCGTATAATACAAATGTTGCAACCGGGAATATCAGAAATGTTTTGTCTCATTTTGATAATATTCCCATGGCTTTAAAGAAAAAAGAAAAAAGAGGTTTTACTCATTATCTGTTTGAAGCCTCTTTAGCTACGGCTATTACTACACACCAGGATGCCAATGGTATCTCATTTTTTGATAATAACGCGGCGCTTAATATCTTAGGGCCCACAGAGGCTAAATATCAGCATTGGAACCATATCGCGACAAGAAAAAGAGATGACTTTTTCGCGTTTTTCTCCTCAATTTTTAAAGTACAGACAAAAGAGACAAAATATGGAAAGGCATTATTGATTGTTGCGGATAGAGACGCAACACAAAACTATCCTCTGTTAAAGGGTAATTTTGTTGATCAAAATATATTAAATTCAAAAGATTTTTTTGAGATTTTCAACGACGCCTATGTTGACGTAGATGATTTCAGAGGCACTTTAACCATCAATTTATCAAAAGAAAATGATAAATCTCAGGGAAGGATGAAGTTTGAAGGAAACATAAAACTGATTGGTACTGGAGAAATCCTCATAAATGTTCCTGCCGGAAAACACTGGATTATCAAAAACAAAACAATTAATACCCAACATAATTTGTATAAAGTCGAAAAAGAGATAGATGAAGTCTGTTTCGATTAAAGTGAGAAAATAAATTATTGCCTAGATTCCGAATATACGTGGAAAAACGATCATCACCTCTTTACAGCCCTCCATAAATATGATCATCTTTTGAGTTATTATCTGGATAATGGGAATTCTTCCTTATTAAATTTAGTATCGGAATTTGCTTGACCGTTGATAGTAATTAACTAGAATCCCATATATCTTTATAATATGTAAGACCTTGTCATTTCATACACTTATCTAACGTAATGTCCGAACTGCCAGGACCATTAAAGATTTTTGAATTTTCAAGGAAGGAATCACTTGCTACATTCTTCCTCATAACGACAATCTTAATAGGGACAGGGGTCAAATACGCAATTGATCAGCATTGGTGGCTTCCAAAAACAGAAGTTGTAGACAGTGATCCAGAATCCATAAAATTAAAGATTGACTTGAATATGGCGGAATGGTACGAACTTATAATCTTGCCCGGAATTGGTGAAAAAAAGGCCAGGGCAATTGTTGAATATCGAAAAAAAACCGGTACCTTTAAAACAATAGAACATTTGTGTGAGGTTAATGGTATAGGGAAAGAAACGGTAAAAAAGATTAAAGACCTCGTTTTTGTTAATGAGCAAAGAATCATTTCACCGCACCCGTCCCCACCAGAATGATGTTGGGCAGATCAGGAGGACTTTGATCTTTACGGTGGACTATTCTTTTAAGACTCGTTATCGTTTGGACTGAAAGGGATTAAAATTTATGGAAAAACAGAAGATATTCGAAAACGTGTGGATAAGGGCGTTGGCAATTGTATGTGTACTGGCCCTATTTTTCACATTATGTTATTTCCTGAAAGGTATCCTGATTTCGCTTTTCCTTGCCTTTACTATTGCATATATCTTTGATCCCGTAGCTGATTATATTTCAAAGAGAAAACTCATATTTTCAAAAAGATGCGTGCCACGTGGTTTGGCAATAGCAATACTTTTAACTTTGGTATTTCTGGTTATGGGAGGGTTGTTAACATATACAGTACCTAAAACGGTTAATGGCGTCCAGCGAGTAGGGACTAAGCTGAAGAGTCAGTATCCAAAGTATCAGGAACAGGTTATAGGCATAGTTGATAAATTCGAGGGGACGGAGCTTGGAGCATTTCTGAAATTACAACTGGAAAATAAAGAAGGAAAAACCTCTGTTGCCAGGAGTGCAGCAGATGAAAATTTCAGGATTCCGCAACTTATACGTGACCTGCGGAAACATGTGCCACAGGTAATGAATGTGGTACTGGGAGCGGTAAAGGACATATTTTACAGTACATTTGGTTTTATTGGAGTAATCGTAAATATTATTGTTTTCGGTGTTGTTACTGTGTATCTGTTAAATGATTTTAATACAATTATATCAAAGGGTAATGAACTATTGCCGTCTACGAAAAAAGATAAAATAGTTGATATTGTGTCCAAGATAGACGGAAACCTCAAGGCCTTTTTCAGGGGCCAGATGACCGTTTGTGCTATCCTCTCTATTATTTATGGTATAGGGCTTACTGCCATAGGAATTCCAATGTCTTTTCTGCTGGCCTTTGTGGGTGGGTTTGGGAATATGATACCTTATGTTGGAATTGGATTTGGATTGATACCTGCCATAGTCCTCGCTTTTATTCAATATCAGGATATTACTCATATACTCCTTGTTGGATTGGTTTTTGGCATAGGACAATTCCTGGAAGGAACTCTGATAACACCGAAAATTGTGGGTACAAAGTTAGGGCTGAACCCAGTTGCCATCATACTGTCAATCTTGATTTGTGGTGAAATATTTGGCTTTTTAGGTCTATTACTGGCAGTGCCTATTGCATCAGTAGTTAAAGTGTTGATTGATGAGGGGATTATTAAGTATAAAGAGACAAAGCTTTTTAAAGGAAGTTAGACACTAATTCCCCCCCGGACAAACAGCGCCGAGGGCGAGTAAAAGGCACGAATTTACACTAATTAACATTGGTTTAATACCTAGTCTTTTGTTGCGGAGTGACTTGGTTTAAAATATCGGCAATTCTACAACTTATTGATATTTAGGAATTCCTAAATTCCTAAATCTTAAAGTGTGTAGATAATTCATACAATATGTCTATTTTCAAATTATCATCAAAATATAAACCTCAGGGTGACCAGCCCGAGGCGATAAAGAAATTAACAAAAGCATTTAAATCAGGTGAAAAGTTCCAGACTCTTATGGGAGTAACAGGCTCAGGAAAGACATTCACCATGGCAAACGTTATAAAAGCGCTGGGTAAGCCGACACTCGTGATGTCCCATAACAAAACTCTCGCCGCACAGCTTTACAGCGAATTCAAAGAGTTCTTTCCGGAAAATGCGGTAGGATATTTTGTCAGTTATTATGATTATTATCAGCCGGAGGCCTATATTCCGCAGAGGGATATCTATATTGAAAAAGAGTCGACAATAAATCAGGAGATAGACCGCCTTCGCCTGGCGGCAACAAGCGCCCTTATGTCACGTAAGGACGTGATATTAGTGGCAAGCGTTTCCTGTATTTACGGTCTGGGCTCACCGGAAGAGTATCGGGAGATGTATGTGCCGTTAAAAAAGGGGCAGGAGATAGAACGTGATACACTGCTCCTGAAACTTGTTAACATACTTTACGAGAGAAGTGACATTAAATTTGAGCGTGGTGTATTTCGCGTTAATGGCGATGTGATAGATGTATATCCCGCATATGAAAAATTTGCCTACCGCATCGAACTATTTGGTGATGAGGTAGATGGCCTCTCAATTATTGATCCGGTAACAGGAGATAAATTAGAGGAGATGGAAGAGATCTCTATCTATCCGGCCAAACACTTTGTAATGCCGGAAGGCAAGATTGAGGGTGTTATCGAATCTATTGAAAGTGAGCTTGATGCCCGACTGAAGGAGCTGCGTTCCCAAAATAAAGATTTTGAGGCACAACGTCTGGAGGCAAGAACACGTTACGATATGGAGATGCTGTCAGAGATAGGTTTTTGCCATGGCATTGAAAACTATTCTCGTCATATCAGTGGCCGTGCACCGGGAGATCGACCATTTTCACTTCTTGATTACTTTTCTGATGAATTTCTCATGATTGTTGATGAATCACATGTGGCAATTCCTCAGATTCGTGGTATGTATGCAGGGGACAGATCACGGAAGGAGACTCTGGTGAAATATGGTTTCAGGCTTCCTTCTGCTCTGGATAACAGGCCATTACGTTTTGATGAATGGGAGTCAATAGTTCAACAGGTATTGCTGGTCTCAGCAACTCCTGCAGAGTATGAGATAAATAAGTGCCATGGCAAGACTGTTGAACAGGTAATTCGGCCGACAGGGCTCCTGGATCCAATAGTAAGGATATTGCCTGCAAAGACACAGGTCAAAGACCTTCTGCAGCAGATCAGGAAGAGAGTGGATAAAAAAGAGCGTGTTCTTGTCACAACGTTAACAAAGCGGCTTGCAGAAGATTTGAGCGAATACATAAAAGAAGAGGGCCTTAAAGGAATGTATTTACATTCAGAATTTAACGCTATTGAGCGGGTGGAGATACTTAAAGATCTCAGACTTGGGAAGTTTGACGTAGTTGTAGGCGTAAACCTGTTGAGAGAAGGGCTTGATCTGCCTGAGGTATCATTGGTTGCAATATTGGATGCTGATAAAGAAGGGTTTCTTCGTTCTGAGACATCTCTTATACAAACAATAGGACGGACAGCAAGAAACGTAAACGCGGAAGTTATATTGTACGCTGATAAAGTAACACAATCCATGCAGAAAGCCATGGATGAAACGGAGAGAAGACGTAAGATCCAGTTTGAACACAATAAACAAAATAATATCACGCCACAGACTATTCGCAAGGAAATCAGAAAAAGCCTTGAAGATGAAAGTGCTACAAAAAAGCTTGCCAGGCAGATGGTTAAAGAAGATGAGGCCGAATACGTAACCCAGGAATATATAAGAGAGCTTGAAGAAGAGATGCTTCAGGCTGCCAGAGATCTCAACTTTGAAAAGGCAGCAGAAATACGTGACAGGGTACTGAAATTACAATCGGAGATGGGGATGGAAACGGTATAAGTGTACGCAAGAATGTAATTTTAAGTTTAGTGGTTGTTGTGGATAAGAACTGATAGTTATTAAAAGATAATGAATGACAGGTTAATTTTGGTGAAGAGAGTCTCGCCCACAAAAGAGTTCTTTTAAAAAATTAGTGTTAATTTGTGTCATAACGTTCGTGTCTAAAAAATTATTAAATTATTACAAACATGAAGACAGAATTTGATTTTGAGAAAATAAAAGAGATTGTTCAGTTGGCGATAAAGGAAGATATCGGTGACGGAGATATTACCTCTAAGATATTCATTCCCGATGGTTCCAAATCAGAGGGAGTGTTAGTAGCGAAGGAAACCGGTATTGTTGCCGGTTTACCGGTTGCCGGATATGTTCTTTCGCAAATAGATAAGGAACTGCTTCTTTCGGTCAATATTGCAGATGGCTCAAGGGTTGAGAAAGGTGAGGTAATAGCAAGGGTAAAAGGCTTAACGTTATCATTGCTATCAGCAGAAAGAGTGATGCTTAATTTCCTGCAGAAGCTTTCCGGTATTGCAACGGCGACGAACAAGTTTGCGGAAAAAATTAAGGAATATAAAACTCAGATTCTGGATACACGGAAGACTACACCCGGGTGGCGCTACCTCGAAAAATATGCTGTAAAAACCGGTGGGGGTGCTAATCATAGAATGGGACTGTATGATCAGATTCTGATAAAAGACAATCATCTCAAAATTATGGAATCGGAAAAAGAGAACGGTGATATAGGCCATCTTGTAAAAAAAGCCCGAGAACAAATAGCAGATGAAGTACTTATAGAAGTTGAGGTAGAAGATTTATGCCAGATCAAGGATATGATGGATGCCGGTGTCGATATAATTTTATTTGACAATATGGTCCCTTCAAAAATAAATGAAGCGGTAGAAATGGTTAGGGAGTGGGGAAATAGTTGTGATGCAGGAACAGGCAGAGCGATATTAACAGAAGCGTCAGGTAATATTACCATTGAAAATGTTGAAGAATATGCAAAGGCAGGAGTGGACAGAATATCGATTGGAATGATAACACACTCTGCCAGGGCATTGGATATATCTTTTGATATAAGTTATAAAGTAATGCTATAATCAATATCGAAACATTTATCTAAAAGAAATAGGATCTCTACATATATGGATAATAATGAAATAAAAATCGTTTTTACGGATTTAGATGGTACTTTACTGGATCATAGCACCTACTCTTATAGTGAGGCAGAAAATGCATTAATGTCGCTTAGACAGAAAGGCATTCATCTTGTTTTATGTTCCAGTAAATCCAGGGACGAAATCAAGATCTATCGCGATAAACTGACAAATAATGAACCCTTTATATCAGAAAACGGTGGAGCTATATACATTCCTGAAAAATATGGTCTGAAGTGCGAGTTTGATAAAACTGATAGCGGTTTTTTAGTGATAGAGATTGGTTCTGAATACAAAATTCTCAAGATTGCCTTTGAAAAAATAAAAAGGGAAACCGGTATAAATGTAAAAAGCATTGCGGATTTTACGGTAGATGAAATTGTTAAATTGACAGGTTTGAATAGAGAAGAAGCTTGTCTCGCCCAAAAAAAAGAATATTCACTACCTTTTATTATTGATGGAAATGAAGAGGATGTTAAGAATATTAAAGATGCAATCCAATTATCAGGTTTCAATTATACTGAAGGTGCAAGGTTTGCGTATCTTATGGGTGGAAATGACAAGGGAAAGGCCGTCAATATCCTGATAGACATTTACCGGAAAAATTATCCTGAGACAAAAATATTAACTGTTGGCCTGGGAGACAGTTTAAATGATCTTCCGATGTTGGAAGCAGTGGATAAGAAATTCCTTGTTAAGAAGGAATTGGGGAACTATGAAGAGCGCATAAAGGTTGATGACCTTAATTATGCCGATGGTATCGGGCCGATTGGTTGGAATAAAGCGATTCTAGGTTTGTTTGGTAAGTAGTAATCAGTTAGCAGTAACGTTAGGCACTCTGTACCTTTTCAGTACATTGGCGCTAATTTATTTGTCAGGACTCAAATAGAGTGGGAGGTTCGTATTATGGGTGACTTTCATCAGTCAGGAGAAATCACAACACTACACAGATTTGGTAGTAGGGATATTGCCAAACTGGAGGCAGAAATAAAAAAACTCTCACGTCTGAGGCCTATTGCACTTGTCTTGCCGACAATTTTCACTGAACTTAAAGGTGCGGCTTTACCTGCAATTCTAAACGAATTAAAGGGAGTTAAATACTTAAAACAGATAATTGTAACCCTGGGCAGGTTTAATAAGGAACAATTTAATTATGCGAAAGAGTTCTTTTCTGTTTTACCTCAGGAGGTAACGTTGATATGGAACGATGGCCCCAGGGTTAAGAAGCTTTATAAACTACTTGATGAAAAGAACGTTCCTGCAGGGTCAGATGGTAAGGGAAGATCCGCGTGGATGGCTTATGGTTATATTCTGGCAAGTGAAAAATCAAAGGTAATCGTATTGCACGACTGTGACGTACTGACGTACAGCAGAGAATTCCTCGCGCGGTTATGTTATCCGGTTGTTAACCAAGATCTGGATTTTGAATTTTGCAAAGGATATTATAGCCGAGTTACTGATCGTATGCATGGCCGGGTAACCAGACTCCTTGTTACCCCTCTGTTAAGGGCACTAAGCAAGTTGCTGGGGGACCTTGATTTTCTAAAATATATGGATAGCTTCAGATATCCATTGGCGGGAGAATTTTCCATGGTAGCTGACCTTGCAAGGGTAAACAGGATTCCCGGAGATTGGGGGCTGGAAGTGGGGGTCCTGGCAGAGATATACAGGAATTGTTCCAAGAAAAGAATATGTCAGGTGGATATATGTGAAACATATGAACATAAACATCAGCCGCTCTCTGAAGAAGATACTACAACAGGATTAATGAAGATGAGCATAGACATCACCAAGACAATTTTTACAACGTTAGCAAGTGCAGGCATAATATTCAATGAGGGTTTCTTCCGTACGTTAAGCATAACATATCTGAGGACTGCTCAGGCCTTTATTGAAAAATATGAAACTGATTCAGCAATAAACGGGTTGTACTTTGACAGGCACCTTGAGACAAAGGCAGTAGAGGCCTTTACTAAAGGGCTTAAGATTGCAGGCGACAAATTCCTAGACGATCCAAGTGGATCACCACTGATACCGAACTGGAGCAGGGTAAGTTCGGCAATACCAGATTTCTTTGAAAAGCTTATTGACGCCGTTGAGAGTGATAATGAAAGGGACAAATAAGTTTTATTTTAGGCTGGATTCACCGGTGATTTACAGAATCAAATCCAGCTTTATATAATCCCTTTTGATTAGTTAGGCAAGTTAACAATTTCCGTCATAAAGAAAGAATATGGAAGGCATAAAAATAATAGATAATATTTATTGGGTTGGAGCATTAGACCATGAAATGAGGGTCTTTGATTTAATCTTTAAGACAGATCATGGGACTACTTATAATGCTTATTTGATAAAGGATAAGAAAACCGCGTTAATAGATGCGGTGAAAGAACCTTTTACAAAAGAGTATATTTCAAGGATTGGTTCACTGGTTGATTTCAAGGATATTGATTATATAGTTATTAATCATACAGAGCCTGACCATACAGGAGCACTTCCGGAACTACTGAAGTATGCATGCAACGCGGAGATTGTAGTTTCAAAAGCCGGTGGGCATTTACTGAAAGAGATAGTTAATATGCCCTTGAATCTAACAACCATTGATAAGTGTCCTAATATAGATTTGGGTACTTGCGGACTAAAATTTTTTCCTGCACCTTATTTACACTGGCCGGACACCATTTTTACGTATTTAGATAAAGAGAAAATACTTTTTACGTCTGATGCCTTTGGCGCTCATTATTGTGATGAAAGAATGTTTGATGATTTGGTTGGCGATTTTGATCCCCAGTTTCACTTTTACTATGACAGCATAATGCGTCCATTTAAACCGTATATTCTTAAAGCTATCGAAAGGATTGAGGATTTAGATATTGAAATTATTGCACCTGCACATGGGCCGATTATACGTAAAAATCCACAGAAATATATTGAAAGTTACTTTCGCTGGAGCCAGACTCAGACAGATGAAATAAAGAATATTTTGATTCTGTATACGAGTGTATATGGAAGTACGAAAAAAATGGCGGAAGCCATTACCAAAGGGGCTTCAGAAATGGGTGCAAATGTTAAAATCTTAGATGTAAATGAAATAGATCCTCAATTTATCAGGGACGCTATTGAAAAAGCGGATGGTATAATTGTCGGATCTCCAACAATTGTTGGGGATGTTCCAATACCTATCTGGGACGCGCTTACCCTTATTTCTACCGTTAAATCCAGCATTAAGTTGGGGGCTGCTTTTGGTTCTTATGGTTGGAGTGGTGAAGCCGCGAAAATGGTTGAGGAGAGACTAAGCGGGCTGCACATAAAGCTTCATAAATCTTCCTTAAAGATAAAATTTACCCCGGACGATACTACTATAGAAGAGTGTCAGGTATTTGGAAAAGAGTTTGTAATCGCCCTGAAACAAAAATAAATATCACCTCACGTTGTAATTTCTGTTGCTGAAACAACAGAAATTTATATATCAATTCTTTAATATAGATCCTGACTCAAGTTCAGGGTGACGATATAGAGCTCCAGTAATCACAATACTTAAATTAATTTTTATTATGAAAATGTTTTGAGGTGAAGATGCCTATTCTTAGAGAACATGCAAATGAAATCTTTAAACACGTACTGAGCACATTAGATCCGGAACAGTTAGTTAAGGAAAAAGTCAGTATTCAGGATTCTACACTTATAGTAGAAAAAAGAGAATATAACCTCAATAATTATGAAAATATCTATGTGGTAGGTGGTGGAAAGGCATGTGCTCCAATGGCTAAAGCCATGGAAGAACTTCTCGGAGACAAAATAGATAATGGTCTCATTGTCGTGAAATACAACCATGGCTTACCTCTTAATAAGATTGAGACTGTCGAAGCATCACATCCTATTCCGGATAAGAATGGCATAAGAGGCACTTCTGACATTCTCAGGCTTTTATCCAAAACCGGTGAAAAAGATCTGGTTATTTGCCTTATCTCCGGAGGAGGATCTGCTCTACTCGTTCAACCACATAAAGAGATAACATTACCGGGCTTGCAGATTATCTCAACTAAACTACTTGCCTGTGGGGCCAGGATCGACGAAATCAATACGGTAAGAAAACATTTATCTTCGATAAAGGGCGGACAGCTTGCCAGGGCTTCTTACCCTTCAACACTTATCACGCTAATACTGTCTGATGTCGTTGGAGATCCGATGGATATTATAGCATCCGGCCCTACCGTACCTGATGAAAGCACTTTTGAAGATGCCTATAAAATAATTCAGAAATACTCATTAGAAGATAAGATACTGAATAGCGTTTATCGTTTTCTCAGGAGCGGAAAGACGGGGAAAATCGAAGAAACACCTAAAAATGGTGATGAGATATTTGATAACACTCAAAACGTAATTGTCGGTTCCAATAAAATAGCATTGGATGCAGCTGAAAAGAAAGCTAAAGACCTGGGGTATAATACGATAATCCTTTCCTCTCTGGTGGAAGGTGAAAGCAAGGACGCCGCTAAATTTTTTGCAGCGATTGCCAAAGAGGTTAGTCGAACCGGTACACCAGTCCCCAAACCCGCATGTATAATTGCAGGAGGAGAAACAACCGTTACGATAAAAGGCAAGGGAAAGGGTGGCAGAAATCAGGAATTTGCCCTTTCTGCAGCTCTGGAAATATCAGGATGTGATGGTATTGTCGTCTTAAGCGCAGGTACCGATGGAACTGACGGGCCAACAGACGCAACGGGCGCAATCGTTGATTCTAATACTTGTAAAAATGCCAAAGTGAAATTCTGCTTGAAGCCTGAAGAATATTTAAGGAGAAATGACTCTTATAATTTTTTCAACAATACCGGAGAGCACATAATTACCGGCCCAACAATGACTAATGTGATGGATATAATGATTTCTTTAATAGATTAGTTTTATCATAATAATCTGGGCAGAGGAAGGATAAGAATTAATTCTTTATTAATTGGAGAAATTTAAGATAATTCATTATGACTGATTCTAATCCTGATAAACAATCATCCCATAAAGACATTTGTCATGAACTTGAAGCTCATTTCAAGATTATCCAATCATGTTCTATAGAAACAGATGGGGGAGAAAGAATATTACTGGCTGCAAGGCCAGAGTCACGATATCCTTATTTTTATCCTCGTGATAGTGCATGTGCTTCCGGTCTTCTGGCGTATCTTTCCACTTCAGACCTCTCTTTTGCTGATGATGCATATAAATTGCTCAAATCAATTGCATACTTTGTTTTAAAAGTTTTGAGAGACGATGGTTATATTGGGCAACGATACGCTCTCTCCAGAGAGGAAAAAAGTGTTTATAAGCAGGAAGATAATAATGCGCACGGCTTGATTATTCTCTCCAATTATTTACTTACTGCGGAAGCGAGAGGGGAAAATATTCAAGATATAGACAAATTTCTCCTTTCAATAAACAGTGCCTCGCAATTTGCCATTAAGAATTATTATCGCCCTGAGATAAATCTTTTCCATTCCACTACATCTATTCACGAGTCGGCTCTTGAAGAAGGTTTCAGTTGCTGGACAAATTTTGCATATTTGAAGGCCTTTACTCTCGTTTCCAGGGTAAATGACGATTTAGATGCTCCTGATATTATTCCGGATAAAATACTCACCTTTAAATCAGCTTTTAAGCACAATCTATTTAGTATTATGGTCTCAAATAAAAGATTTCTCAGGCGCATAGATAAGAGAGGTAATTATGATTTTAAACCCGATTTTACGCTATTAAGTCCATTCTATTTTGGTTTTGGTAATGAGGATAAAAGCCTACTTGATAATAGTGTGAGTTTTCTGGAAAGGCAGCTCTGGGATCCTGAACTGGGTATGATCCAACGGTACCTTCCATTCAGTGGAGACATTGAAATACACACTCACGCCGGTAATGGCCCCTGGCTTCAGTACACGGCAATACTTGCCCAATATCATTACTGAAGTAAGAATGTTGAGTGTGGCGATGAATTAATAGGACTTATTGACGGCTATAAAAATGAAAAGGGAGAAATCCCTGAACATATTTCTACCTGTAAAAGATTTGATTCATTCGTGGAAACAAAATGGAAGACGGGTCTTGATTTTGCCAAGGAGTTTGATAAGCATATCCTACAGGACAATCTGGATTTTGATAAAATTTTAGAAGAAACTAATAATATGCAGAGGGCTTACAACGAAGTGGCAGATAGATGCATGATATCTGATAATACTATGGAAGAGGGTGGATATGTCATGTTCGTTACCCCGCTGATGTGGTCTCATGTGGAATACATGAAGGCGTTGCTGTACAAACACGGTCTTTGTACTAACGATAGTCTGTAGTGGAAACCAAAAATTTTAAATGGGTTTATAGCTGAAATAATAAGATAAAAAAAGGTGGTTAAAATATGTCCGAACTCGATTCCAATAACGCTATTACTATATTACGAGATATTTTCTGGGTTGGCTTCCATGATAAAGAATCAGATCTCCACTGTAATTCATACATTCTAAGAGATGATCATGACGTGGTACTGATA
>JABHIW010000108.1 GCA_018670825.1 Candidatus Scalindua sp.
GATAGAGCTTTTATACAGGATATTGAGACCAGTCAGAATTCTATAGAAGTTGCCCGTGCTATCATTGGCCTGTCGCAGGGGCTCAATTTAGAGGTAATTGCGGAAGGTGCCGAGAGTGCTGAGCATATTGATTTCTTACGTCAAAATGGCTGTAATACCGTACAAGGCTTTTACTATTCCCGCCCAGTGCCACCGGAAGAGTTTGAGAAACTCCTTACGATTGGATTTATCAAAAAGGAATAAAGCCTGTTAGGAACATAATAAGATAGAAGTTAACACGCCCTTTTTTTCATATCATCAGAAAAAACAGTATAACCCCGTATTTGAGTTTTGAATTATAGGAAAAATAAGACTTTTTAGCCCCCCATAAATACCTCAACGATAAATGGGTTTTTTAATTAATAAAATATGATATGAGATACAAAACAGGATTTTCGCTGATAGTCGTTATCTCAGGCAGAGCGGAACAAACTCCTTCCGTAATAGATTATTTATTTTAATAAATCACTCTAGAAATATAGATATCATTCATTCAGAATAATTCATTTAGCAATGTTGTTTATTAAACCGGCTCCTGGAGCGTTATGCAGTGAATCCCTCCCAGTCCCAATAGAAGATCCACCGCGTGAATACCGATTACTTCCCGGCAGGGAAAGAGATCAGCGAGAATTCCAAGTGCTTTTTTATCGGCGGGATCATTGAATATGGGGACCAAGACTATCTTGTTCGCAATATAGAAATTTGCATAGCTTGCCGGCAACCTCCATTTTTTGAAATAGATCGGTCTCGGCATAGGAAGCGTTATTACTGCGGGCCTTGACCCATTTTCTAATCGTACCTGTTTCAAGCGTTCCAGGTTTTCAGCCAGAACCAGGGCATTAGCATCCGATGAGTTGGCCTCCATGGCCAACACCATCGTTCGCCTGTCAACAAAGCGACAGATGTCATCCACATGCCCATGAGTATCATCACCCTCAATACCCCGGTCCAACCATATGACATTGGTAATGCCGAGATACTTTCTGAACAACTTTTCCAACTCACTTTTGGTAATACCGGGATTACGCGGCTGTATCTTCTGGTCCAGCAAACATTCCTCCGTAGTGATTAATGTACCTGACCCGTTCACATCGATGCTCCCTCCTTCCAAAATGAGTGGCATATTTTTACACTTTGCAGGGATCATTTTAAGGTTTAAACGATGGGCCAGGTTCAATGGCACATTGTCATCCTGTTTATGAGCGGGATACCGGGCCCAACCATTGAACCTAAAGCGGATAATCCTTTTTAGTCTCCTTTTAGTCTGGCTGTCCATTACGAACGTCGGCCCATAATCACGAATCCAACTCCGGTTTGTTAATACATGATGGAAGTGAATATTTGCAAGGTCTGCCTGGGCACGTTTGAGGTATTTCCTTGCCCTCATTTCGTGTACCTCAGAATTCACCAGGATACAAACCTCTTCAACAGCAGCAAGTTTCTGAGTCAGTTCTGCATATATCTTCTGCACGGCGGACATTTTACCGGGCCAATCGGTTGGGTTATGAGGCCAGTTCAACCATGTCGCCTTATGTGGTTCCCACTCAGCAGGCATCCGATAACGAATTGAGTCTTTTTTATAAATCACTCAGTAATCCTATCATATGCATCGATACGTCGATCCCTGAAGAAAGGCCATGTCTGGCGTGTTTCAGATATAAGTTGCGGTTCTATCTTTCCGTAGATTATTTCCTCGTCTTTTCCGGATGCTTCGGCGATGATGTGACCTCGGGGGTCAGCTATAAAAGAATGTCCCCAGAATTCAATCTCGGAATCTCCGGCCTGGTTAGGTTCTCTGCCAACTCGATTTACCGATGACGTATAAATCCCATTGGCAATCGCGTGGCCACGCTGAACTGTCTTCCACGAATCAAGATACATTGCACCCACCCCCTCCTTTTCTCCCGGAAGCCAGCCGATTGCCGTTGGATATATCAATACTCCGGCTCCACCGAGTGCGCACAAGCGGGCCGCTTCCGGGTACCACTGGTCCCAGCAGATCATAGGCCCGATTTTTCCAACAGCAGTTTGAACCGTCTTAAATCCAAGATCACCGGGAGTAAAATAATATTTTTCCTGAAATTGAGGATCGTTAGGAATATGCATTTTTCTATACATCCCTGCTATAGCGCCATCCGGGTTGATCACAACCAGGCTGTTGTAATATATACCTATATTACTTTTTTCAAAAATGGGAATCACCAGAACGCTATCTACAGCTTTTGACAATTGTGAGAAATAATCTGTTGTATAACCTGGAATCGATTCTGCCAATTCAAAAAAATGTGGATCCTCCTGCTGGCAAAAATATATTGAGCAAAAAAGTTCCGGAAGACAAATCAAGCGGGCGCCCTTCCTTCCAGCCTCAACAATTCGCTGACTGGCACGTTGCAGATTTTCTTCCCTGGTGCGCTGACACTTCATCTGTATCAGCGCGATTGTGTAAGGTTCTTCCTTTTGCATAGTTTAAATCTGTGGATGCGCTATAAAGTTGAACTGAAGTCTACGGTCTCAGTGACAAGAGATTGAAGTTTTTTTCCGAGGAATTACATCCATACCCAAGCACAACTTACAGACAGCAGGATGTCGATTGTTATGCAAAGATTATTTTTTGAATCGAAAAGGTGATTTAAACAAAATATAGTAAAATTTCAACTGTTTTTTTGTAAACCCCCGATCTTTAATTGTATTGCCCAGCCACTACTGATTGATTACGCCCATTGGCTTTCGCCTGATACAATGCTTTATCTGCTGCATCGATCAATCCGGTATGATCTTGACCATTTAAAGGGAACATTGAAACACCAATTGAAACGGTAACCTTAAGTGTTTTATTATTTAATTTAAGCTCAAGGTTATTTGCAACTTCGTTTCGAATACGTTCAGCCCTTTCTTCTGCTAACCTCTGTTTCATTTCAGGCAAAACAAGAATAAACTCTTCTCCTCCAAAACGGCAGACTACATCATCTGCACGAACGGTCCGCATGAGCAAATCTCCCAAACCCTTGAGTAAGCAGTCTCCCGCCAGGTGCCCAAACTCATCGTTGAATTGTTTGAAATGGTCAACATCCAGCAGTAAAGTCGCCATTTCTGTATTCTTACGACGAGCCCTGATAATTTCTCGATTCAGTGATTCTTCCATATACCTTCTGTTGAAAAGGCCGGTGAGAGGATCTTTTATAGAGTACTCCAACAATTTGTCCCTGAGCCTGGTATTTGTAAGAGAAAGTGCTACATACTCGGCAGCTGTATTCATTAAGTAAAATTGACTATCTATTTGTACTTTATCTGTCGACAGAATCTCCTCTTTTTTATTGTAGAAGTGAATTGTACCTAAAGCGTCTCCCTCATCAGTTAACGGAAAGCAATAATGGTTTCCCAAATCAATATCACTCTCTCCAAGACAAAGTCCACCGCTACTTCTTTTTTCACAAGTGGATTTATCTGGCTTCTGCAATACCTGACAACCAGCGGACGGCAAGTTCCAAAATAACTCATCACTCCCCTTTCCCCATGCAGTCGCCACCTCGCATGAATCTCGATCGTCATTGTAAAGAGTAAGCATACCTCTACCACCTGAGAAAATTGTTTGTAGTGAATCGTTAATGACAGAATAAGAATCCTCAACACTGCACAAAGCTTGTAGCTTATTACTCATGGTATTTAAAATTGTAATATTTCGCAATATTATGCTTTGTTCCTTATACATCTGTACATATTTATTTCGTTCTAACTCAATTTGATCGTACAACGTTTTGTTAAGAAGATGTACTTTAACCCTTGCAAGGAGTTCATCTTCATCAAACGGTTTCGGCAGATAATCATTTGCTCCCGCCTCCATGCCTTTAAGCATATCTTCTTGGCTGGTAATTGCAGTAAGAATAATAATGGGAATATGCCTGATATCTTTTATGCGTTTAATCTCTTTTGTAAGTTCGAATCCGTTCATTTCAGGCATATGGCAGTCAGTTAATATTAAGTCCGGTTTGTTTTTTTGTATTAAGTGTAGGGCTTCTCTTCCGTCTTTTGCTTCTATAACATTATAACCATTCTTTGTAAAAATGTATTTGATTATATGCCTGGTAGTTACAGAATCTTCAGCTATAAGAATTTTTTCTCTTCTGGAAATTTTTCGTGTTTCCAGTAACATATGTATGCGGTCTGCAAGTCTTCCGAGTTTGAATGGTTTGACAAAAAACTCTACTGCTCCAACCTCAAACCCGCGTTCTTTCGTTTGAGAGGAATTACTGGAAGAAATCATTACGACGGGTATGTCTCTCGTAGCAGGGTCTTCTTTCAATTTTTTACATGCATCGAATCCATTCATCACCGGCATTTCTACATCCATAGTAATGATGTCAGGTTTCAACACTTTTGCCATTTCCAGAGCTTTTTGGCCGTTTTCTGCCATAAGGACTTTAAATCTATTGCTCAATAGTTCCTTACTAATTATCATTCGAGCGCCTTTACTATCGTCCACGACCAGGACCTTCTCTTCTCTTGCTTCCGTACTTTCTTTCTCGATTTGATAAATCATATTTATAAGTTCATTTTCTTTCACGGGCTTTCTTAGAAAATGTCCGATTCCTGCTTCAAAGGCTTTTTCCAGTTTTTCCATGCTGTCACTACTGGAATGCATTACCATGTGCATATTTACGGGGTTTTTAGATTCTAATAATCTGGAACACAATTCAAACCCATCCATATCTTTCAATACTTCACTTGTAATAATTACATCCGGTTTTACTTCTATGGAAAGTTTCAGTGCTTCTGCCCCACTCTTTGCATGGAAAGTCGAATATCCATATTTGGAAAGCATGGCTTTAATGATCATTGCTATCGTTGTACTGGGATCAACAACGAGAAGATTCTCAAATTTTTCGCGTTTCTTATTAAAGCCCATTAAGGCTTTATTCAAATTCTCTTGAGTAATAAAGCCATGTTTTACCAAAATATCACCGATAGGAATTTTTCGTCTAGTCCTGAGATCAAGGAGATATTTCAATTGACTGGAATTTAGAAGGCTCAATGATACTGCCGCCTCGCCAAATCTTACTCCCGTATGTTCTTCTTGATAGGTCAGGATTGAAGAAATACAGTCTTCTGTCAACCAGTGTAATTCTATACCAAGATTACCTAGCAATCTGTCTTTATTCTGGATTTCGATCACCTTTTTATGGTCTTCTCTTTTTATTAACCCTTGATCTACAAGGTACTGTCCAAAACCTATTGCAACCATTTCTCTTCCTCTTTTTAACTGTTTGATATTTAAGATTAAGATATTGTGTATAAATCGATTAGGGATTCCACTAGAGACTATTTACCCAAATGACAGGAGTAGGTAAATTTGGTAAATAGTTTTGTTATGGGAAACTACATTATCTTCTGATCGTATACTTTAGAAAAGAAGATCTGATTAATTAAATAATCGGCTGATATCGTTAAAGCTTTAGTCAAAATTTATGTATCGTGTTATTAGTTCAGAAGCAAAATCTGATATGTTTGAGACCTATGGCTCAGACAATTTCTAAAATTGTACTTAGTCGATCAAACCATTTTGTTATAATATAAGGCAACTGTGTTTTTTCTAAAACTGTCATCATTTGAGATACCGACTCTATTTCTCTGGATGAAGAGATGATTCTCCCTATCAATATATGAACTTTTCTTAAGGAGGTTGATATGACAAATGCAGAATTTAACCTGAGCTTACCCTCAAACGAACCAATCAAGAGTTACGCCCCCTCTACACCAGAACGCGATGATATCAAGGCTAAATTGCAAGAATTAAAAAACCGGCAGATAGAGATACCCGTTATTATTGGTGGTAAAGAGATAAAAACAGGAAACATGGGACAATGTGTGCTTCCTCATGACCATGGGACTGTTGTGGGCACATACCACAAGGCAGGAGAGAAGGAGGTTCAAATGGCTATTGAAGCCTCACTTAGGGCACGCAGACAGTGGGCAGAAATGGATTGGCAGGATCGTGCTTCAATCTTTCTGAGAGCAGCTGATATCCTTGCTGGACCCCGGCGTTCTTTACTAAATGCGGCCAGTATGTTGTGCCAGAGCAAGAACGTCTTTCAGGCAGAGGTTGACGCCGCGTGTGAATTTATTGACTTTCTTCGATTTAACGCTTTTTATGCAAAGACTATTTATGAGCAACAACCACCGATCTCGTCCACTGGTAGCTGGAATAGGCTGGAATACCGACCACTTGAAGGTTTTATTTTTGCTGTAACTCCTTTTAATTTCACCTCAATTGCTGGAAATCTCCCATCAGCACCGGCCATAATGGGAAATGTAGCATTATGGAAGCCTGCTTCAAATGCAATATATTCAGCTTATTATGTAATGAAGCTTTTCCAGGAGGCAGGTGTTCCTGATGGAGTAATTAATTTTATTCCCGGAGCCGGCAGTAAGATCGGCCCGGTTATTATGAATTCTCCGGATCTTGCCGGTATTCATTTTACAGGAAGTACAGATACTTTCCGGAATATGTGGCAGACTGTAGGCAATAATATTAAGGATTACAAAAGCTATCCGCGCATTGTAGGCGAGACAGGTGGCAAGGACTTTGTTTTTGTACATAACGATACAGGTGTAGAGGAGTTAGGCACTGCCCTGATACGAGGCACGTTTGAATACCAAGGGCAGAAATGTTCTGCAGCATCCCGCGCTTATATCCCCCGTAGCTTATGGGCCGATTTAAAGGGTTTCATACTTGAAGAGATAAAAACAGTGCAAATGGGCGATGTGGAGAATTTCAGTAATTTTATTAACGCGGTGATTGATGAAACAGCCTATACAAAAATCACTAAGTACATTGAATTCATTAAAGAGAGTAATGAGGCTGAGATCGTATGCGGTGGAAGCTATGACAACAGCAAAGGATATTTTATTGAACCAACGATTGCCGTTACTACCAACCCCCACTTTCGCACGATGGAAGAGGAGATTTTTGGACCTGTTCTAACAGTATATATTTATGATGATGACAAATTTGAAGAAACACTTCACTTATGCGATGAGACGTCTCCCTATGCTTTAACAGGATCCATTTTCTCCCGAAACAGGGATGCGATCAGGATAGCAGAAAAAATCCTTGTTAACGCGGCAGGCAATTTTTATATCAACGACAAACCGGCAGGAGCAGTTGTCGGCCAGCAGCCTTTTGGTGGTAGCCGTGCAAGCGGGACCAACGACAAAGCCGGAAGTTATCTGAATATGCTCCGCTGGGTATCACCACGGACAATTAAGGAAACATTTGTACCTCCAACAGACTATAGATATCCATTTATGTCTGAAGAATAAAGAGTAGAAGACCAAGTTTATACTACCATCATGGCATAAAATACTTTTAGATTGAAAATTTAATTTAATTCTGTTAAATTCCTATTCTATAAATTCCAGATAGACCAAAGTAACTTACGCCCCCATCGTCTAGCCAGGCCCAGGACACATGGTTCTCAGCCATGAGACAGGGGTTCAAATCCCCTTGGGGGTACCAAATA
>JABHIW010000037.1 GCA_018670825.1 Candidatus Scalindua sp.
CAGTTGCAAGGGTTCTTCCATGAAACGAATCTTTCATCGTAATGATTTTATATTTACCTTTTTTGGAATTGTGAATTCTGGCCAATTTTATAGCTGCCTCATTTGCTTCCGCCCCACTGTTACAAAAGAAACACTGTCCGTTAAATGAGTTTTCAGAAATGTATTTTGCAAGACGTCCCTGTGGTTCAGAATAGAAAATATTCGGCACGTGTACCAGCGTTGCGGCCTGCTCCTGCATTGCCTTCGTCACCTCAGGATTGCAATGTCCCAGCGAACTGACCGCCCATCCGGAAAAAAGGTCCAGGTAACGCTTACCGTCAGTATCCCAAAGATATACCCCGTCGCCCCTGGCGATCACAAAAGGATGTCGAGGGTAATTTGGAATTACATAATTATCATAGTTTTCCAATACTTCACTTTTATTCATGATTTAAATTCCTTTATGCGGATTCCCTGTGTTGATAGGAAATATAAAAATGGAATGCTTTAATAATTGTACGTTCTTTCTGAAGTGGGTGAATATCAAAAAGGCCAACTCTTAAAAACACCTGATTAGAACACTGACAGAAATATTCATCTGGCAATGAGTTTTA
This sequence comes from Candidatus Scalindua sp., assembly GCA_018670825.1. Classification (GTDB taxonomy): domain Bacteria; phylum Planctomycetota; class Brocadiia; order Brocadiales; family Scalinduaceae; genus Scalindua. The sequence goes on from JABHIW010000037.1 coordinate 594, forward strand.
TATATATTAAACAATGATCTGGGTTCCAATACCCTTATCAGTAAAGATCTCAAGCAATAGTGAATGTGGTATATGGCCGTCAATAATGTGAGCTTTCTTTACTCCCACTCTCATGGCTGAAATACAGGCATTCGCTTTCGGTAGCATTCCACCACTTATCACCCCACTCTTTATCAATTTATTAACCTCATCTTCATGTAACGTAGAGACAAATGACTCCGGATCAGACGGATCAGTTGATATTCCATGAGTGTTAGATATAAAAACCAGTTTTTCGGCCTTCAAAGCACCTGCCACAAAGGATGCTACATTATCTGCGTTCACATTATAATTTTCCCCGTCGATACCTTTGGCAATTGGAGACACAATTGGTATTTGTCCGTCTTCAAATAAACTAATAAATCTATCACACTCTATCTCAGTAATCTCACCCACGTAACCAAGATCATCCGTCTCTGATCCATCATCACCTTTACTCATGAGTTTTCTGCCTTTGATTGGACTGTCGTTTCCACTCCATACACATACACCTTTTGCTCCCATCTCTTCTATCTGATCTATTATCTGATTGCCTATCTGGTTGGTAAGTACATCGATAGCAATGTCCAACGTCTCCTTGTCAGTAACGCGATATCCATTTATAAAGAGAGGCTTTTTGCCTCTTTTTTCCATCTCACCGCTTATGAACGGACCACCGCCATGTACGACAACCGGTTTCATGCCTATAGCCTTCATAAAAACCATATCTTGAAGTACACTTTGAAAGGTGTCTTTGTCTACCATTGCACTGCCGCCAAATTTTACAACTACTATCTTATCCTTAAAGGACTGGATATAAGGCAGCGCCTCAATTAAGACTCTGGACTTGCCAATTGCTTCTTCCATGGAAATACCTTTCGTACGAATAATCTTAGATTTTTTGACGTCAAAACCAGAAGGTGAATCCTCCTCAACCAAAATGGTATTATTTTCACCGTTTTTTATATTATTTTCTGCTACAGCCAGATCCATATTTTCCTTAATAGCTTAATTTACAGGAATTACAACAATTCAGAAAAAATTATCCAAACTGAAAATTATAACTGTTACGACATCTCTGTCAAGATTAAACCGTCAATTTCATTCTATGACAATGGCATATGGCTATTGCCAGAGCATCTGTTGCATCATACTTTTCAGGTACTTCAGATAACGATAAAAGAACCTTTACCATTTTGCTCACTTGTACCTTTTGGGCATTGCCTATGCCAACAACCGCCCTCTTCACTTCGGTTGGAGCATACTCAAACAGAGGGATGCCTGCTAATGCAGCACACACTATTGCAACTCCCCTGGCTTCTCCTATTTTTATAGCCGCTTTTACACTTTTTCCATAAAATGCGCTTTCTAATGAGATCTGGTCCGGCTTGTAATCAGCAATAACCTTACTTAATCCATCGAACATCATTTTAAGCCTGTCCGGAAATGAGTCTTTTCTCTTGCCCTCTATAGTCCCATAGCTAACTGAAGACAACTTACCCTTGATATCATCAACAACTCCAAAACCGGTTACCATTGTCCCTGGATCTATCCCTAAAACACGCATTTACATTTGAAAATTTATAATATTAGTAAAATAAGGCTACTCTTTTGTCCATCATCTCATGGTTTCGAGCCAGTTTCTTTCCTCAACAGTACAAATACATTATTAGACAAATCTTTTAAACCTGTTCTGGCAGCACCATTCCAGAAACGCCATATCATAAGAGCAATAAGGAGCAATGCGGAAACCCACTGGAAAGTACCAATGATTGAATGATTGTCCATGCTCATTGTCGGTACAATACATATTCCTGAAAGAACCAGCAGATAGTCGAAGAGATAACCGGATATCAGAGCACCTGCAATAATACATGCCAGATAAATACGAACAAATCTACCACCAAATTGTTTAGTCAACATGGTAATAGTGGTAACATTAGTTGCCGGGCCAGCTAAAAGAAAGACCATGGCTGCGCCAGGGCTAATTCCCTTAATTATGAGAGCCGCTGCAATAGGTGTACTGGCAGACGCACACATATAAAGAGGAACACTCGCTGCCAGCATGATCAACATGGGTATTATACCCTTTTCCAGCCCATACATTGCAAGATTATCAGGAAAAGCAATTATGATTAA
>JABHIW010000119.1 GCA_018670825.1 Candidatus Scalindua sp.
ATATAATTCATTGTTGTACAACAACTTAAGGAATTGAATTGTATCAGTTTACTCCCAATTTGCAAGGGTTTCTACTGCCTCATACTATACATAACATACGACTATTATTACGCTTAGGAATTCCCGTACAGAAACTAATTATGGGAAAAGCATCCTGTCATAATAAAATTAAAATGACGTATGAATAAGCTCTTGTATCATCCATAGTACGGATGGCAATGGCTATTTTTATTTGTACAGGAGTTACTCGGTGACTTATCGAGAGGGTAAAAGCGAAGTGAAAGATTAAATACGTTGATATTTCTGTCTGAATGAAATGAAGGAGAAAAAATGAAAAGGGTATTTTTGCCCTGCTTGGTATCGGCTTAGTTGGACTTACAGGTGCAGCAGTGAGACGAAGACAGAAAAAGAGAGCAGTTGATAAAAGCTAGATAATCAATTATCAATATTGATTCATTGTATAGACACCTACATTCTTCATACAGTGAGGGATGTAGGTGTTTTTTATACCTTGCTCATCCCGCCGCTAGTTATAGCCTTTGTCTCCTGCGCCGATATTTTTTGTTGAACATAGACCCCAGGCCCTCACTAGCTTTTCATCATCACCGCTTACAGTACCTTTGGAGTGTTCAACAATGGGCACTGTATTCCACGTCTTGAGGGCAACAAATATCTCCTTGATTGTATTACGCTTAGCTGGATCAATGAGACGGTCTATTTCGATATCACGGCCATTCTTAATCAGGCTTTCAAGGTGTCCCGTGATAGTAGAAGTTGCAAGATTGCGGGTTTCTGCAATTTGCTTTATTGAAAGTCCTTCCTTGAACATGTCATAGGTTTTTTCAATTGTTCCTCCTTTTTCATTTTGTGTCAGGAAGTACGAAACTTGTACTTTTCCTTTCTCATACTGTTCACTTGCTTCTTTTATCAAACGGTAAGTGCTCTATATGCGCCGTTTTTTAACAAGGCTTCTGTAGATTCTCTTCGTAATTCCAACAAATTAAAAATAAACAAAAATAATTATTTTATAAACTCAAGTATATGTTAATTAATAACTTGTATAAATATTAAATTGGCATAATTAAGGGATAATATAAAAAAACATAAAAAATGTGTCAGATATAAACAATAATTTTAAAAATATTCTAATGGATTTTGAATGCAATCCGATAAGGATTATAACGAGCTTGTTTTGGAAGATATCAAGGAACGTACAAAAAAAGCAAAATTAGCGGATAAAATAATTGATTTTCTAGAATGCGGTAATTTCAACATATTAAGGACCGTCTGCTATTTATGTAGTTCAGGAAGAGACAACATCTGTCAGCTTTTTCGATAAACTGTTCACTTGGCATGCCAAAAAGTAATTTAACAAGTGTCTATATGGTCTTAAATTCTTATGAAGAAAGGAAGTAAGGAATGCAATTAATGTTTGGGGCTGAAGGGTTTAGAGCGAATGGTCAAAATTTTAACAGCAACCACAATCATGAAAAATTTTCTATTTCTGATGGAATGTCAAATATTTTGGAAAATCTATTTAACTACCATGTCTTACCATCAGATAAGAAACTTGATGGTTTGTTAAATGCAGCAAAATTAAATTAAGAGAGATAGCAACCATTTGTAACAATTTTTTGAATGTACTAGGTAATTAAGTAAAAAAATAAAAGGTTTTTGCACTCAACTAGAGAAAGGAGGAATCGCATGGAAGCCGTTGAAACAAAGCAAGAGGCAACTGAAGGAAAATTCTTAACGTTTGTTTTAGGTAATGAGGAATATGGTATTGAGATTCTCAGGGTGAGAGAAATCATTGGTCTTATGGATATTACAATAGTGCCACAGACTCCGGATTATATGAAGGGCGTTATTAATCTGAGGGGAAAGGTAATACCCGTAATAGACCTGAGATTGAAGTTTTTGATGCCTGAAGAGAAGCATACTCAGGAAACATGTGTAATTGTGGCAGAGGTTAATAACACATCAATAGGAATTATCGTTGACAGTGTCTCTGAAGTGTTAGACATCAAGAGCGGAGAGATAGAAGACACACCAAGCTTCGGACAGGGGATAGATACTGATTTTATTATGGGAATGGGCAAAACTAGGGAAAAGATAATAATTCTACTTGATATCGAAGTTGTGCTGTCATCAGAAGAGATAGAGATTGTTAAACAACATGCGGCGGAATAACACAGTGGATTATATCTTAAGTAATTTTACAAATGTATTTTAAGAAGGAGGAAGTAGCATATGAAGATGGGCATGGGAGCAAAGGTAATTATTCTGTTTTTGATAGCAGGTTTAGTGCCTCTTGCAGTAATGGGGGTCCTTAGTAATAATTCATCCAGTAAGGCATTAAAACAGCAGGCATTTAATCAATTGGTTTCCGTAAGGGAGACAAAAAAGAAGCAGATAGAGGACTATTTCTCAACCATCAGAAAACAGGTACGTACATTTTCTGAAAACGGGATGGTTGTGGATGCAATGAAGGGATTCAAGGCTTCTTTTAAAGATGTCAGAAAACAGAACGATATAACAGATGAAAAGCTGGATGATTATCGTACTGCCTTAAAGACATACTATACAAGTGATTTTACCAATGAATACAGGCAGCAAAATAATGGACAAGGGCCTGATGCCGTCGGTTATTTTAATCAGCTTGATGCGGATTCACTGGCATTGCAATATTACTACATAAAGGCTAATCATAATCAATTAGGCGAAAAACATAATCTTGATGCTGCTGATGAGGTATCTTCTTACAGTAAGCTCCACGCTAAATACCATCCTGCTATCAGGGATTTCCTGGACCAGTTTGGGTACTATGATATATTCCTTGTCGACCCTGACAGTGGTGATATTGTCTATTCTGTGTTCAAGGAGCTGGATTACACAACATCCTTGAAAGATGGGCCTTATGCAAGTACCAATTTTGGAAGGGTCTTTCGTGATGCAAGCAACAGTAGCGATCCTAATTACGTAAAGCTTATTGACTTTGAGCCTTATGCACCATCATACGAAGGAGCGGCGAGCTTTATAGCATCACCGATATTTGACGGTACGGAAAAAGTAGGTGTTCTGCTGTTCCAGATGCCGATTGATAAGATTAATGCGGTCATGACTTCCGATAGTGACTGGAAGAATGTAGGTTTAGGTGACAGTGGAGAGACATATCTTATCGGTAAGGATCTTGCCATGAGGAGCCAGTCACGTTTTCTTATAGAAGACAAAGAAGGATATAACGCAATGATGAAGAGCCTTGGTACCGATCAGGGAGTGTTGGACAAGATTAATGCAAAGGAGAGTACGATACTTCTGCAGAAAGTAGAGACGAAAGGTACCCGTGCAGCTGTTGCAGGCAATACCAATGTAGAGATCTTTCCTGATTATCGTGACGTGTCTGTTCTGAGTGCTTACTCACCAGTAGGTATTGAAGATGTGGAGTGGGTTATTATGTCCGAGATAGACGAAGAAGAGGCACTTATGTCTGTCGCTTCGTTAAGAGCAAGTATGTTCAAATTAGCAGGTGGTATGCTGGTACTTATTGTAGGAATAGGTTATTTAGTTACCAGGATTACGGGTAATGTTACTACGGTGATCAAGAACATGATTGAAAGTCTTACAGATTGTTCATCGCAGATAGCGTCAGCATCCGGACAAGTGTCATCATCAAGCCAGAGCCTTGCAGAAGGTTCCTCAGAGCAGGCATCCTCTTTAGAGGAGACATCTGCGTCAATGGAAGAGATGTCTGCGGTGACGAAGCAGAATGCAGACAATGCTGAGGAGGCGGCCAAACTGGTAGACATGTGTAGTTCTTCTGCAGAGAATGGCAACAATACGGTTGAAGAGATGAAGACAGCAATGGACGAGATAAATACGGGAAGCAAGAAGATAGCGGAGATTACGAAGGTAATAGACGGTATAGCGTTCCAGACAAACCTCCTCGCTCTTAACGCGGCGGTAGAGGCAGCAAGAGCAGGAGAACATGGGAAGGGCTTTGCTGTTGTTGCGGAAGAGGTGAGGAATCTGGCGCAGAGGAGTGCATCTGCTGCAAAAGACACTACAGAGCTGATAGAAGACTGTGTGACCAAAGCAGATAATGGAGCCAGGCTTTCTGGTAAGTGCGGAGATGCTTTACAGGATATTGTAAAGAACGTCAAAAAGGCTACAGGCCTGACATCGGAGATAAAAAACGCATCGGTGGAGCAGTCAGAAGGAATAAGTCAGGTGAATAACGCTATACAGCAGATGGATCAGGTAACGCAGGAGAACGCGGCTAATGCTGAGGAGACGGCATCTGCAAGTGAAGAGATGTCTGCTCAGACAGAAAATCTAATGGATCAGATCAATACCCTGGCATCACTGGTTGGAGGTACTGGCAGTGGAGAATCGCATACTATTGAGAAGAGACCAACAAGAAGTAGATCTTCTCAATATATTCCAAAAGCTAAGAAAGTGGAACAGGTGCGTAAGGTTAAGCCGGGTGGCAATGGCAATGGTGCAAATAAAGACCTTGAAGCGTTGATTCCAATGGGTGAAAACAGGATTGTAGAACATGAAGACCATTTCAAGGGTTTTTAGTAATCGTTTGTTTCGAAAAGAAACTACTATTACTATGAACCAAGTTTTGTAACGTAAATATGCTGCGTCTCTATTGAGTCTCTGAATAATTGACTTGATAGCGGCGCAGTTATGTTTTGGTATTATATTTGTCGCCCCATTCAGCCATTCCGCTGATCACTCCTTTGTTTATTAGTTGGTATATTAATTAGGCTAGAGTCTCTATTAATGGGTAAAATAATTATCAACAAACAGGTTGAGTCCTGAAGAGGGTGGGTGAGATCGTTGCCATGCTATCATACTTTCTGTTGGACATAGATCCAGGCCCTTACCAGTTTTGCTTCATCATAGTTTACGGTGCCCTTGGAATGTTCAACAATGGGTCCTGTATTCCACGTCTTGAGAGCTACAAACATCTCTTCGATTGTATTACGTTTGGCTGGATCAATGAGGCGGTCTATTGCAATGTCACGGCCATCCTTAATCAGACTTTCAAGGTGTCCCGTGATAGTGGAAGTTGCAAGGTTGCGGGCTTTTGCAATTTCCTTTATTGAAAGCCCTTCCTTGGAAAGGTCATAGGTTTTTTCGATTGTTCCTCCTTTAGCTTTTTGCTGTGGTGTACTCACCGGTATAGCAACAGGTTTTCTCTCCGGGATTGAAATATCAGGATTTACATCAAGATGTGCCTTTATCTCCTTTGTAAAGTCAGTACCGTAACGCTCAAGTTTGGTATCACCGACACCACTGATCGTTATCATATCCTCCAATGTTGAGGGATAGTAAATACACATTTCATGAAGCGTCATGTCTGAAAAAATTATGTATGGAGGCACCTTATGTTCTTCTGCAAGTCTCTTTCGAAGAACACGAAGTTTATCAAAAAGAGGTTCATCATAAGGCTCAAATCCACTAACTTTGAACGCTTTAGGTTTTTTCTTTATCTCTTCTCTCTTTAACCCCTCAATCCCTTCTCTGCCTAAAAGTATATCCGTACCTTTCTTTGTCAGGACCAAAACCGGATATTGACCTCCATCCTGGGCAATAGCTTCCTGTGCCAGAAGCTCATCGACAATGAATTGCCAATGTTTTTTTTCTTTGTGTTTACCTGCGCCATAGGTTTTGATTTCATTATGCTGGAGTTCTCGAATACGCTTTGTATCAGCACCGGCAACAATATCAATAATATGCTTCGTACCAAAATACTGGCCTGTCCTTGATATCGCTGACATCACTATCTGTGCATCAATCGTTATATCAACCTTCTCAACATTACCCATACAGATGTCACATGCCCCACAGTTCTCCTCTGCATAATTCTCGCCAAAATACTCTAGGAGCTGTCTGCGCCTGCATACATTATGTGAAGCATACTTAACACTCTTATTCAGTTTGTCCATGGAAATTGACCGCTCATTTTCATTGGGTATCTGATCTATAAAATACCTGATCTTGGGGATATCCTGTCTGCCAAAGAAGAGGAGACAATTAGCCGTCTCTCCATCACGGCCCGCACGTCCGGTCTCCTGGTAATAACCTTCTATGTTTTTTGGCAAATCAGCGTGGATGACAAAGCGCACATTTGATTTATCTATTCCCATACCAAATGCAATTGTTGCTACTATTATGGTGGCCCTGTCTCTGCTGAACGCCTCCTGGTTTCTGTTGCGTTCCTCAGGACTCAAACCCGCGTGATATGGCAGCGCACTGATACCTTGATCTACCAGGAACTCAGTCAATCTGAAAACTGAGTCACGTGTAGTACGGTAAATTATGCCGGGTTCATCCGCATGCTCCTTGAGAAATTCCATTATTTGAGACTCTAATCCTATCTTGCTTTTAACCTGATAAAAAAGGTTCTGACGGTTAAATGACGCACGGATAATATGTGGAGATCTTAAGCGGATCTTGCTGATTATGTCCTTCTGGACTTTTGGTGTTGCTGTTGCCGTAAACGCTGATACAGGGATGTGTGGAAAGGTTTGAGTAAGGTTTGATAGACTCAGATAATCGGGGCGGAAATCGTGTCCCCATTCGGAAACACAATGGGCCTCGTCTATCGCAAAAAGAGATATGGGAAGGGACTTTAGCGTTTCAAGAAAACTCGGCATAGCAAAGCGCTCCGGTGCAATATAGAGTAGCTCCAGATCATTTTCTTTCAGTTGTTTAAATACGGCCGACATCTCCTGCGTACTTAAAGAGCTGTTTAAAAATGCTGCGGACATTCCGTTCTCAATGGCCGCGTCAACCTGGTCCTTCATAAGGGAGATCAGTGGGCTTATAACAACGGTAGTCCCCTTCATCATCCTTGCCGGTAATTGATAACAGAGTGATTTTCCACCCCCTGTAGGCATTACGGCAAAAACATCTTTTTTCTCAAGGATGTTCTTAATTATCGCTTCTTGATTAGGGCGAAAAGATTGAAATCCAAAGACTTTTTTAAGTGTATCGTACATTTCGGGTTAGTTCTTATTGTTATTATAATAGTTTACTGTAAGTGAGAAACTATCTGTGGTGAAGATTTATTGTCAGATATGGATTGCCTTGCCTTCAATCATATGGAAGACTTCGGAGAATACTTCGGAAAGGGTGGGGTGAGGGAAGAGGTTTGCGCTGATTTCCAGATTCGTTGCCTCTAGATTCATGGCAAGGGACATGCCGCCTATCAGTTCTCCTACTTCGTGTCCGATCAAATGTACACCCATGATCTCTCCGCTTGACTCATCGGTTATGACCTTTATGAAACCTTCCTCTCCTTCTCCTGTTGTCTGGACTTTGCCATTAGCAATGAAGGGGAACTTGGCAATTTTTAGCTCGTGGCCTGCCATCTCTGCTTCTTCCTGAGTCATGCCAACACTCGCAACTTGAGGGTTCGTGTAGGTTACTTTCGGGATGGTGTTGTCGTTTATTGGCGGGTAGTCGACACCGGCAATATTGTGCGCAACCAGCAGGCCCTGTGCAGATGCCAGATGGGCAAGAAGCGGTGGGCCGGTAACATCTCCAATTGCGTAGATGTCAGGTTGGTTTGTCTGCATGTCTTCATCTACGTTTATGAACCTTCCATTATATTCAAGATTAAGGGCTTCCAATCCTAAATCTTCCGTTTCAGGTTTTCTACCCATGGCAAGCAGGACTTTTTCACTTTGAAGTATTTCCGTATTACTGTCACTATTTCCGTTATTCTTTTTAACCGTTGTCTCAACCGCGTATTCTTTTATTTCAATACAATTAAGTTCTGTCTGGGTAAGGAATTTGATGCCTCTCTTCGCAAGGCTTTTTCTCAATGCGCTTCCTACATCCTTGTCGCTTGTCGGAAGGATTTCGTCCATTATCTCTACTACGGTCACTTCGCTTCCGAGTGCATTGTAAATATAAGCGAATTCGATTCCTACTGAACCGCCTCCAATAATGATGAGTGAGGACGGTATCTCTTCCAGTTCCAGAATATCATCACTTGTTAATACGTTTTTTTTATCATGTGGTAGTCCTTTGAAAACTACCGGCGAAGAACCTGTAGCGATAATGATGTTCTTTGCGGATATTTCCTCTTTGCTTTTGTTGCCGTCCTTGACCAGCACTTTATCAGGAGATACTATCTGTCCGGTGCCATTCAAAAGATCAACTTTATTTTTTTTGAGTAAATATTCGACTCCGCCAAATAGTTTTTTTACTACTGTTTTCTTTCGCTTGTGAAATTCACTGAAGTCTACGCTGACACCTTCAGCGGTTATACCGAACTCTTTGCTCCTTTTAAAGAGTTCGTACAAGTGGGTTGATTGGATCAGCGCCTTTGTGGGTATGCAGCCTTTGTGTAAACAGGCACCTCCGACTTTATCCTTTTCTACCAGCCCCACATTTAGTCCCAGTTGCGCACCCTTAATCGCGGCAACATAACCACCGGGACCACCGCCAATAATTAATAAATCATATTTCTTCATAAAATAGTTTTACCTGTTTCTTTTGTTCCCTTCTTCAAAAGAAGTAGAGATCCTTTTTTTAGAAAGTTTTTTGAGTCTCAGAAAAAGTTAGAAGTGTCTAAAGTTTGAAGTGAGCTAAAGTTGTGGAAAAATACTTTTCTAATTTCAGGCACTTTAGTTCACTTAAGGCACTTCAAACTTGATTGCGGCTTTATTGCGCTTCGATCGTTACCTTCTGCTATTGTATTTTTTCTACTTTAGCAGCGCAGACTTTGTATTCTGGCATCAAGTTTGAATTTCCGTTTGAACGTGAGGTGCTGCAAGGGTCTTTTGTGAGTAAGTTTACCGGGGCACTTATGAAGTGGAATGGAATCCAGACCTGCTTTGGCATAACTCTGTCTGAGATATTTGCGGAAAGAGATATATGGCCACGTTTTGTCGTTACCTTGACCATTTCTCCATTTTCTATCCCGACATCATCGGCATCCTTCTGTGATATTTCAACAAATGAATAGGGTTGTTTCTGGATGCTTCCTTTCGCCCTGTGAGTCATGCTACCACTATTAAAATGGTAAAGAGTACGTCCTGTACTGAGAATAAACGGGTAACTCTTGTCAGCTTTTTCAAGAGACAGTTTGCTATCTGTTGAGGAGAACTTTGCCATTCCATTAGGGAATTTCTTCTCATACAGGAATTTTGTACCGGGGTGGTTCGTTTTCGGACATGGCCATTGTATTCCACCATTATTGAGTCTTTGATAATTGATTCCGGCAAAATTGGGTGAAACTTTCCTGATCTCCTCCCAGACGGCTTCCGGTGAGCTATAATTCATTGGATATCCCATGCAGGTAGAAAGTTCAGATATTATATTCCAGTCCGCTTTGGCCTTACCCGGTGCTTCAACGGTCTTTCTTATTCTCTGAACACGTCTTTCGATATTGGTAAATGTACCATCCTTTTCAGCAAAGCAGGCTGCCGGTAGTATTACGTCAGCATATTGAGCAGTATTAGACATAAATATATCCTGTACTATCAGGAAATCCAGCTTACCTAATGCCTTTTTCACTCTTGTCGTATCAGGCTCACTCATCAATGGATCAGCGCCCATAACGTACATAGCCTTGACCTTGCCTTTGTACGCGCCATCAAACATCTCTCTTATTTTTAATCCCTTGTTTTTAGGTAACTTAGTCTTGTAAATTTTTTCAAATTTCTTACGTACCGTAATGTCTGAGACAGGTTGGAAATCTGTACAGAAATCGGGCAGTGCTCCCATGTTGAAAGCTCCCTGGCCGTTGTTCTGTCCCATAAGCGGATATATTCCGGAACACTCTTTACCTATATTACCTGTCAGCAATGCAAGATTAACGAGGCTTTTTACATTATCATTTCCTGATCTATGTTGTGTTATACCGTTTCCATATAATATTATGGCATTCTCTGCGTTAGCGTAAGTTCTGGCTGCTTCCTCAATTGCATCTTGAGAAATACCGGTTAATTTTGCAGTTTTCTTAATATTGTTTTTTGCAATAGAGCTTTTAACTGTTTTATAATTTTCTGTTCTTTTTTCTATAAACTTCTCATCGTGGAGTTTATCCTTGATGATTACGTCAATTATGGCGTTAATAAGAGAGGTGTCTGTTCCGGGTTGGAGATTTAAGAAGGTCTGGGCTTTCTTAGCCAGCCATATCTTACGTGTATCTGCAACAATTAATGTTTTACCATTACGGAGTGCCTTCTTTATCTCAAGTCCTATTATAGGATGCGACTCTGTAACATTTGCACCAATCACAAAGATAACATCAGATTTTGAGATTTCCTCAATTGAATTAGTTGTGGTACCTAAGCCAAGGGTATCTCTCAGTGCATGTAACGTTGGCGCGTGGCATTCTGTTTCTGATTGGTCAATATTGTTTGTTCCAATTACGGTTCTGGCGAATTTCTGCATGAGATAATTCTCTTCGTTTGTGCACCGCCCTGAACTTATTAATGAAATTGAATCTGCACCGTGTTTTTTCTTAATACTTTTTAGATTTTCTGAAATGACATTATACGCATCTTCCCAGCTTGCTTTCTCAAGATTTCCATTCCTTCTTACCATAGGAGAATCCAGCCTGTCCGGATGATTTACGAAGTCATAGGCGAACCTGCCCTTCATGCACAGGTTACCGTTGTTTGGTGTAGATCCTACTTCTGAGGTTATTTTATTTATTTCTCGATGATTAGCATGGATATCGATCTGGCAACCGATACTGCAGTAGCCGCATGTTGATCTGACCTTCTGGGTCTGGTAAGAACGTCCTTTGCCGGTTGGCTGTTTCTCTCGTATAGCACCTACCGGGCACGTGGATACGCATTGACCACACAATACACAAGGGCCGTCCAAGAGCGTTTCGCCAAAAGGTGTGGCAACCCACATTTGGAATCCCCTACCTCCAAACTCAATTGCATGTTCCTGCGTTACTTCATCACATATCCTTACACAGCGGCCACATCTAATACACTTAGGCGTTTCTCTATAAATCAGATCATTCTTGTCAGGGATAACTCCGCCCCTCTTCTCCTTACTCCTGAACCTATCTCCCTTTATACCGGTAGCATATGCAACGTCCTGAAGCTCACAGCAGCCGGTAGCCTCACAGGTCATACAATCAAGAGGATGATCTGACAAGATGTATTCCAGGACTCCTTTCCTCGTCTTGCGAATATCTTCAGTCTCTGTCTTAACAACCATGCCCTCATTAACCTTGGATATGCATGATGGCATCAACTGTCTTGCCCCTTTTATTTCGACCAGGCATATTCTACATCCGCCGTATGGTTCAAGGCGATTATCATGGCAAAGGGTCGGGATCCAGATGTCATTTGCTCTTGCTACTTCTAGTACGGTCTTGCCTTGCTCCGTTTCATACGTTTTATCATTAATGGTTAATTTAATTTTTTCCATTTTATTATAGAGTATTTCTTTCTGTTACTTGCGTATTGTCTAAAAACATGTGAAAAAAGAGAGTTAATTTTACATAAACAAATAAAGAATGCAAACAAAACCTTTGAGAGATTTAAGATCTATATTTTGATTTAGCTTGATATGTGTCGGGAGAGGTGATCAGTTTGGATATTGGTTGTTAAAAACCCTATTTAAATGAAATCTAGTTCGTGTTCAAGTGAGGAGTCTGGGCCGTTTGCTGAATTTTTGGATGTGATCCCATCATGCAAAACTCTTTGGCGGTAATGTAACGTCCATAAAAGTTACTAATACCTGCATCTCTGGCTTCGACTACAATACCAGTCCCATCATCCAGCCATCTATCAGGTAAGTCGCTGACATTTGGAGTAATCAGGTTAGAAGATTGCCAGAGGAACAGGGCATTTCTTCGTACCGTAGTCATACGAAACCATCTAGCCAGGTCAGGATTGAGCCTCATCCTTATCTCATACCATTCACGTACGATCCGGGCGTGTTCAAAACAGGCTAATCTATTATGTGGAGGAGCATGAATATCTACGTACCTGACAGCTTCATTCAGAAATAACCTGGAGAGTGAGTCAGCAGCTTCCTGTAACGGAGGATCTTCTGTCAACTTCGCATCTTCTCCGGCCCATAGCTCTATAAGTTTGTGTGCCAGAGACTTAGCACGTTCTTCTCTGATTTGTACTTGTCCAAGAGGTTCCTGGATCAGCCTGAATACTCCTTCTATTGACATCGGCGTATTACCGGATCCTGATTCACTTCGGGCAGATAGAGTTAACCGGGTTTGCACGAGATACTGAACACCAGCTTCCATTTCAATTGTCAGCGGTTTCTGCTCCTCTGCCGTACTCATCCACAACTGTTGGTGCCCATCTATCGTAAACTCCTTTGCATGGATTATCTTTTGCATTCTTCCAACCATACTATTGTCCTCACTGGAGTGAACTTCAATGGAGATTTTAAGTTCAGATTTGATGGTGTTAACGGGAATTGGCCCTGATTCTACCACTCCATCCAGATGGAGTGCATAAATTCCCTTATTATTAACTCGGATAGCCTCTTCCCGTTCACAAATCGCTTCACCCTCAGACTTGCCGGGTTCAAGCAATAGAGCCAGGCGTGTCCAATACGAATCCCACTTCGGGGAGAACTCAGCAATCGCACGGCCCTCTCCGGCGTTTGCTGTGACAACTCCACCTTGGTCTAGACGCCGGGTTTGTTGTACCTTATTGCTCTTTATGGTCGCTATCATATTTACCTGGCGTGAGTTGGCTATATTAGTCACGGTAGCACATCCGGTGATTAACATTACAGCCACTGATAACAACCCAATATACACTAAAGGAGAACGCATGGTTTTCTCTCTATAAAAATTGTTTCTTGCACAAAAACTTGGGGCGTATTATATCAAGTCGGTTTTAGATTAACAGACTCAATTTTATTTTTGGTGCATCTCGTTATTGCAACGTAAGTTATATAGAACTTAAGATAATTAAATCATACTGATACAATATTTGAGATATATTGAAATTATGGAACCCATTATGGCTAAATTTTGTTTTATAATTTGTAAAATGTACGCTACAATGGATTTTCTGATTGTATATTATTTCGTATTGTTAAAATAAGAAAGGAGTAACACTTATGACTCGTATAGGAATTTTTATAGGTGCTGTCGTTCTTGCGTTTGCCTTGGCGACTGCAAATACTACAACATTTGCCAACAGTTGTTGCGGTGTTAAGAAAGATGCTAAAGAATGTAAAAAGGAAGAATCTTGTAGTATGAAAGATCATAAGGACTGTGGTAGTGATTGTGCTATGAAAACTTCTGCCGGTGAAGGTTCAGATAATGCATGCCCCGTTTGCGGGCAAGCCGCAGACAGTAAGGGTAAGCAGGTAGATACAAAACACGCTGGTGAAACCGTCCATTTGTGCTGTGAAGGTTGTCTAAATGCATATAATCAAAACCCTGACAAATATACAGAGGCGGAAAAGCCAAAGGAGACTCATAGAGCAGCTCCCCCAAAGAAAAAGCAGCGTGGTGAAGGTTATTATTAATAAGCCGTAATGTTGTACTAAAAAGAATTTTTATAAAGGCGTTCTTGTATTAGTTAAGATGCAGGAACGCCTTTTTTATTTGATGGTATTCATTTTCTGTTGAGGGTATAGTGCAGAGTACATAGTTTTTGGAAAGGGTGCATATCTTGCCTACTTTCATTATCTGTAAATCAAAAGATTAGTTTATGAAGATTTACCTTATTTACGTCCGAGACGAGGATTATTACAATATTCTTCCTGAGAAACTTAGGAGATCAGGAAACAGCGACCGCATTGAGGTGATGGCTTTCCCGCCACTTGGCATTCAGACACTGGCACCGGTAATCCGTAGTCATGGACACGAGGTAACCATGTTTGATACCTGCCATCCACAGATGAAAGAGGAGCACATCGAGCAGGCCGTGAAAGATGAAAAACCTGATATAGTTGCCATTTCATTTCTTTCAACGACTTGTTACCTTCTTGTGAAGAGTCTGGCGCAAAGGCTAAAGAAGACGGCGCCAGAAACCCCCATCATTATCGGAGGCGCTTTTGCAACGATGAATGCTGTTAAGATACTGAAAGATGCGCCATACATCGATTGTGTTGGCAGGGGGGAAGGTGAAGAGCTGATTCCTGAGTATCTCGACAACCTGGATAATTTGAAAATAGTCAGCGGTCTTACCTGGCGATTAAACGGTGAGGTGGTCCATAACCCAGACCGCCCCCTGATTAGTGACCTTGATCAGTTTCCTTATCCTGACCGTAAAAGCTTACCCATCGAATACATCGAATCGATGCCAATGGATACCCCGGCAGTTCTTTCTCTCGATCGTTTTTGCACCATGCAAACCACGCGTGGCTGCCCTTTCAAATGTATCTATTGCGACATTCCCTCCCTTGCACGTGGCAAGTGGCGGAGCCGCTCACCGGAGCATGTCCTGGGTGAAATGCAGCAGTTGAATGATGACGGTTACCGATCAATCTACCTGACCGACGACCATTTCCTGATGCAGCGTAAACGCATAGAGACCATATGCAACGGTATCATTGACAAAAAACTGGAGTTTCATTGGGGATGCGAGGGCAGAGTTGATTCGCTGGCTGTTGAGGAACTCCCATTAATGGTAAAGGCTAACTGCACTTTTCTTGCCTTTGGTGTGGAAGCCGGAACAAAGAAAGTACTCGACCGCCTGAAAAAGAACCAGACCCTTGAACAGATAGAACATGCCGTAAAACAAGCCAAAAAAGACGGAATTGAAACGACGCACGGCTTTTTTCTGGTCGGCTCGCCGGATGAGACCGTTGAAGATATTCTGGAAAGTTTTCGATTTGCTGTCCGACTTAAACTCGACACATTTAGCTTTAGCCGGTTATGCGTCTACCGTGGAACCCCGCTATGGCAGGAATATGTGGAAAGGGGTATTATTGAAGACGAACGCGACTGGCATAAGTGGTTCAAATGTTCAGACATAGATCCAACAATTCTTCCGAGCGAAGTGGTTCACCAGGCAAGGATAAAGGGATATAAACAGTTGTTTGTTTACCTGCTACTCCGTCGCCCCATAGCCACATTCAGGCTCCTTCGCAAGTTCGGTCGGTACATGACGGTCTCAGATATTTTCAAATTGTTATGGAGTCCGTTTAGTAAAAAGACTAAAACCAGAAAACCTGAACTTCCTGAATGGATGATCGAACAGGGACTGGAAGCACCGGCCAGGACGGCTTCTTAGGCTTTTAATCATTACTATTCCATTTGAAAGTTGAAAGTACATGTCAACAATAAAGATCCTACTCTTTACTTGTATTCAAGATGCAGTCAAGGGGAGATTTGACCCCTATTCCCTACAAGCTTCGTCTTTCCTTCTACGTCGTCAACAAAGTAATCAAGAATTCGAGATATTTTACTCCAATCACTACCACGCCGTAAATCAAAAACTAAGGACATATTGGAAGAGAGGACTGGAATTTCAAGACCATGTGAATAATTCGGCTCACCCTGGCCATCCTCATTAACATCAAAAAAAATACGAGCTACCACAAGGACTGGTTTTGAGAGAGAGCGCACCGCTTCGGAAAAAAGCTTGGCTCCTCTATCATCAAAATTCCCCCATGGACTAACATCGTAGTTGCCTTTATCATCGGCCTTCATCACTTGATTGAATCGCTCTTTTCATTCAGAGAACTCTTCCATTCGTGAGGCTATCTCTACAAAATTGTAGCTTAAAACGTATACATGTGGATAATCAACTAGTTGGCCATCATAATCAAGAACAACGACACCGGCGTTTCTGGCTTTGGTAATCAGTTTTTCTATAAATCTTGATGGTGTAAGTGGCGTTCCAGTTATCGGATTCTCTTCGGGCGACCAACAACATGCTACTGATAGGTGTTTTCCTTCTAGAATCTCATTAATGAGTATTTCAATAGTTCCCTCTCCACTGGCCATTACAGCACGTGAATCTTTGCGATGATTGACACGACTCAAACCAAGTTGTTCCGCACGCGAATCTAAGGCCATTCGTAATTGCTTGTAACCGCTTTTTTCAAACAGATCAACCCATTGCCATTTGCGCAACCTTATTGGAATATCGCAATCTTCCAAGCGGAGGGGAATTAAGAAAATTGTTTCTGGCGGTTTCTCGTCCGCTATATCTAATGCAAGCCTAATTTCCTTTTGAACATAACCCTCCTTGTTCAATGACACTTTAGACAAGCAAACAATTACAGCCTGACTCTCATTTATAGCCTTTCGTATCTCTTGATCCCAATCTTGCCCAGGAATTAATTTCTCCTCGTCGAGCCACGGGTCGAACCGGGACCTTTTAAGTTTACGATAAAGAGCTCTTACTTGTTCTTTGTCTTCTTTTGAATGACAAATGAATATTTTCATTTTTATCTCGCCATCTTCCATTTATGACAACATTTTTTGTATTTCAATTAAAAGCACAGGGGTTGATTTTTCAAAATGCATAACGCTCAGCATAAGCAACCACCACCTGTTCGGGATGTTAGTAAGAGAAGCTTGGAGCGGCAGCCCTGATAAATATTAAATCGCACATAATCTGGTGGTTGGCTTTATGCGATTGTTATAAATCAAGATAACTTCATATCTTCAATCCAGCCCATCAATTGTTTTTGAGAGTCGAATTCGGAAAGTTTTTCTATCGAAACCTTAATTGTAGTACCAACAATATTAATAAGCGTATAAAGGTCCGTATCCGATATAGATTTTTTGCCTCCATGAGCGACTCCACTTCTTTTACCATAGTATTCTCTGACGAGAGATATGATATTTTTTCTTCCTTCACGATTATCTGACATAAGAAACGCGACTGACTCAGCTACTGTTCCGCCAATCGAGTTTCCACTCTCCGCCTTGAATAACGACTCAAGGGCGACAATTAAAAATAGGAAAGCATTGCCATTTTCATTCTGTGTAAGTGCTACAGAAAACCAATGAATACTTCTAATAAGTGCTTCTTCTAAATTATTGGTTTGTTTCTTTGAGAGTGCTGATGAAATAGAAAAAACACCAATTTCATCCATCCTTTTCAACGACTCTTGATTCACCTCAAATGGTCGAACCGAGCCTATTGTATCACCTTTTGTGTTAAATTCAGACTCTGAGAATATAAAGCCCTGTCTAGTGGATTTTGGATGTTCGCCTTTCAAGCCAATCCTAATATCTTCTTTCAAAGGGTAGATAGCCTTGCTAGCAAAGCGAAGCAAGTCAATCGCCCTTCTAACCTCCTCTTTGGCTATTTCAAATGCCCGTATAGGTTCAGCATTTACTTCAACAACACCTACGCATCCGCCTCTAAACTCACTCTCCGATTGCTGAGCTATCATTTGTTGGAAGGCACTTTTTGATTCGTCATCATTCTTTGTTGATTTTAAAATCTCTGAGGATTTTTCCTTAATACTATCTAGAAGATATTCATCACCCGGAACAAATCGAACTAGCCCTAACTCAAAACAGGTTGATAAGATTAGTCCCTCTATTTTCAAAAAAATGACATTGCTTTGATTGAACTTATCCAACTCAACAATTAGTGCTCCCAGTTCTTTTTCTAAATCTAGAGACTCATCTGATAATAATTTAGCAAATAATGATTTTAGGATTTTCTCCAAATACTTAGCAGAAAACTTTTTCGAATAATTGTTCTTCTTGAGTATTTGGCCAACTACTTCATTAAAGGTGATTGATGCATCATTGGTTAAACTATAAGCCACACTATCATGCATCTGAAAGTTCTGAATGCCTAACTTTCCCGGAGAGATAACTCCACTTGCAACATCTCTTAATTGCTGTGCAATTTTGCTAATTAAGTGCTGATTCATAATGATTTATAACAGTGCAATAAGTGGAAAATTTCCATGATATTATGTGCTATAGATGGAAAATATTTCCACTTATTATGATATTGAACATATAAAAGCGGAAAAGCTTGTCCGCTTATTAAAACCGGCTGACATTTTCCGCTTATTGCGATATATCGAGGAAAACATGGAAAACAAGCCCAAGTTCCTCCATAATCCCTCTTTAAAGTTGATTGATCGGGTATGCGAGGTATTACTTGCACTCCCTCCCCCTTGATACATCTTTTATGTAACTTTTTATCTTTTAAAAGACGGCGACTGCTTAATCTGGCCTAACCTGATATCCAACTCAATGGAACAGGAGGCTATTATTCGAGAATAACTACGCTTGATAAGAAAGTTCATATGTTTACTTCCCTGTAAGAATAAACTTTATTTGTGACAACCTATCCACCTCATTCTATGTGGTATGGTTTTATGTTTTGAAGAATTGAATAAGATGGAATGGTAAAGCTATCTATAGTTGAAGTCAAGGGAAAAGAAGTGGTCAAAATTCATACCTCAATAGTCATCAGGTCTTCTGCCAATACGATCTCTCCACTGAATTCCTCTCTGCATTCTTCCAATATATCGTAATCATCACAGATTGGGTAAAAGTGTGTCAGTATGAGTTTCTTGCAGTTTGATTCTCTTGCTATCTTACCTGCAAGTGTTGAATTAAGGTGACCATCTACCTTTATGTGTTTAGGGTAAGAGCATTCCAGTAACAGAACGTCTACGTCACGTGCCAGATCGACGATGCTTTCACAGTAATCAGTGTCTCCGGAGTATACTAAACTCTTTCCCTCTTTTGATTTGACACGATACGCGAGACTGCCTTCGTGATGATTGATAAGACTTGAAGTAAGTCTGAAGTTTTCTAAGTCAAGATAGCCTCCTGATAACTCGTTGATCGTCAGTTCATATCCTCTGGGATCAATAAAATCGTTAAATACTTTAGCAAGATTTCGGTGAAACTCCTTCATACCGGCGGGACCGATTACGGTTAGATCCTTACTTTTAAAGTTACTGGGTATTCTCAGTGCAAAGAGGAGTGAGATAAGGTCTGTAACATGGTCCGGATGGAGGTGCGTATAAATTGCATAATCGATCTCTTTGAAGCTTGATGAAGCTTCCGCAATCTTTCTCAGGGTACCGGAGCCGCTGTCAAGCAGCAGTGTCTTGTCCGCAATTTTTATAAGATAGCCGGACGGGCCTCTCCTTGCAGTAACAATAGCTGTTCCTGAACCGAGAATGGTAAGTTTCATTGTCATTAATTAAATACGAATATGCTGGTTCAATCTTGTAGATTGAACCAAAACGTTTAGGTTCAGGCTACAAGCCTGAACCAGCGTTGATTTACACAGATACCTGCCCGACTGCATCATTCAGGCGGGAATACGGATTTTAATTGTCGTATATTACCATAATACTATCATCAGGAAACACACAAAACAGACAAAGAAATCTTTTTTGGAGTGCAGTGACCGTGTCACTGCTTTAAAATAAGCATCATCACGGATGATGCACTCCATACTTTTTCTATATTAAATCTTAGAAAATATACACTGTTTCTGATACCATTTCTTCATGGATGTTCAGGATTTAAGGAAAGATATTATCAATTTGATAAACAGGAGAGGGAAGATAACATTTGCCGATTATATGGAATTGGCCCTTTATCATCCCAAACATGGATACTATACGTCCGAGAAGGAGAAGATAGGTAAAAAGGGTGACTATTATACAAGTTCAGATGTTCATTCGGTATTTGGTGAACTTATTGCCCGGCAGCTGGAGCAGATGTGGCGGCTTATGGGAAGTAGCAGGTTCACGATAGTGGAGATAGGTGCGGGTAAAGGGTGGCTTTGTCACGATATACTTACTTTTATAAAAGATGAATATCCCGGATTCTTTGAGAAGATTGATTACAAAATAGTAGAGATAAGCCAGAATCTGATTGAAAGGCAATCCAATACCTTAAAAGGGTTGGAGGGGAAAGTATCGTGGGAATCTTTTTCTGAAGATGGATTTTCATTTGATCCGATTCAGGGGTGCTTTTTATCAAACGAGTTTGTTGACTCGCTTCCGGTACATCAGGTGATAGTAGAGAATGATAGCTTAAAAGAGATATATGTAACAATTAAAGACGACGAGTTTTGTGAGGAGATAGATGATCTGTCGAGTCCGGTATTGAGAGACTATTTTAATAATTCAAAAATAGACTTAAAAGAGGGGCAAAGGGCAGAGGTAAATTTAAAAATTCTGGATTGGGTGAAAAAAATATCTTCCTGCTTGAACAGGGGTTTTGTTATCACCATAGACTATGGCCATCTGGCTGAAGAGCTTTATTCTAAACAAAGATACAGGGGGACGCTGATCTGTTATTACGAGCACGCGACAAGTGAGAATCCGTATGAAAGAATTGGTCGCCAGGATATAACATCTCATGTGAATTTCAGCAGCATAATGGAAGAAGGGACCAGATTTGGCCTGAGCACAACCGGTTTTACCCGGCAATCAAACTTCTTAATAGCGCTTGGTATTCTCAATAAGATGAATGAGGTCCAGGGCGATTTCAAAAAACTCCTGACAATGAAGAACCTATTCTTGCCGGGCGGGATGGGTGATGTGTTTAAGGTTTTAATACAGCATAAGGGAATAGATAATCCGGAATTAATTGGTTTAAGGAGTATGTCAGAACCCGGACTTGTAAAGGAGATTGAAGGGTTGTAGACCCGCCACACTGCACGTCGGGCTAGTTGACGATTAAATATTCAAGAAAGAAAGATAAAACGCCGAACTAAACGTCAGGATTCAAGCAGGGAGATTAGCATGAAAAAAATTATTGTATCAGTATTCATCTTATCTTTTTTCTTATTTGTAGGATGTGGAGAGAAACATGCAAATGGTGAAAAGGGGAGGGATGAAGGACAAATTGTATACAAAGGCGAATCTAAGATATGGGGTTTTGATAATGATAAGCAGGGTGAAATAGCGGGTGGTTTTTCAAATCAGGTGACAGGTAAAGGAGGTCTGGGGAAATGGGAAGTAATCGAAGATGATACCGCTCCAAGCATCTCTAATGTTATTGCCCAGACATCTCAGGAGTATTCCGGCTCTCATTTTAATATGGTAGTAAATGAAGATGAGTTTTATGATAATCTTGAGTTAACGGTTAAATTTAAAGGAGCTGAAGGGAGGGAAGATCAGGGAGGAGGACCGGTGTGGCGGTATCAGGACCATAATAATTACTATATTGCACGGGCCAATCCTCTTGAGAACAATTTCAGGGTTTATAAGGTTGTTGATGGCAAGCGCATTCAGATGGATTCTGTCCGCCTGAAAGTAACCGGCGGTGAGTGGCATATGATTAAGATTTTAGCCAGTAAGGACCGTATTCAATGCTTCTACGATGGACAACCGTATTTAGAAGTAAAAGATGGTACTTTTCAAAAAGCAGGAAGAATCGGCCTCTGGACAAAAGCGGATGCTGTGACCTATTTTGACGATCTTGAAGCAAGACCTATAGAATAATTATCTGGAGGTAAAAATAAAATGATAGGTAGAATAATATATTACATTGTTTTTACAGGTTTTATACCTCTGCTCTGCATTGTGGGATGTGGTCAAAAGGATTCAGATGAGGTTGTCGTCTATGTCTCTGAGGACCAGGTCTTTTCGGAACCGATCTTGAGGGATTTTGAAGCTGAGATGGGTATAAGAGTAAAGGCTGTTTTTGATACGGAAGAGACAAAGAGTACGGGAGTGATGAACCGCCTAATTGCGGAGAAGGGTAATCCGCAGGCAGATGTATATTGGGCAAATGAACCTATACGGGCCATTGTTCTAAAACAAAAGGGAATATCTGAAAAATATTTCTCCACTAATGCGAAGGGAATACCTTCTCATTTCAAAGACCCTCAAGGATATTGGACAGGTTTTTCCGCAAGAGCAAGAGTATTGGTAGTGAACAAAGAGGGTTTGATAAATCAAACCCCTACATCCATATTTGCTTATATCGATGAAAAATGGAAAAACAGAGGAGTGGTGGCAAACCCGCTTTTTGGGACTACCACTTCCTGGGTTGCCGCACTCTTTACAATCTGGGATAATAATAAGGCAAAGAATTTTATGGAAAAAATGATGCAGAATGGCACAAAGATTTCCACCAGTAATGGTGAATCGACTATGCTTGTTGCAAATAAGGAATTTGTATTCAGCCTTGTTGATAGTGACGATGCTACAAATGCTATAAGAGACGGTAAGCCTGTCAGGCAGGTTTATCCTGATCAGGAAGAGGGTGGGTTGGGTTGCCTTGTTTTGCCTAATGCAGCGGTGTTGATAAAGGGAGGTCCAAACCAGGAAAATGGTAGGAAGTTTATAGATTATATTTTGTCTTCACGTACCGAACAAAAACTGGCCTTTGCGGACTGCGCACAGATTCCATTGCATGAAGGGGTAGAGACGCCTGAAGATGTCATAAAGATTGAAGAATTAAATTCTATGAAAGTGGATTTTGAGACTGTCGCAAAGAAGCTTCAAGAGATACAGCCATATCTTAAAGAGTGGGTGGGGTATTGATTTGGGATTGAGGATTGTCGATTTGGGATTGATGATTTTTTAAAGTTTTTTTGCCTTGATAAAAACAATACAATTGATAATTGATTTAAAAAAGGCTGTAAGATGCGCAATAATGTCACCGCAATATTATGAAGAAAACTCCAATTAAAGATAGAATAAAGAAGTCTTTTTAGAAGTATGGATTTTGTTAGTAATAATTTCCTCAATAAAGAAGGTCTTAGTATAAAAGATTGTAAGTCCACTTGTCATCAAGCAACTGCAAGTTTATCATTCGACCTTTTTACACGATAATCCAATGCATGCGGCTCTTTATCCAATAAATCAAGTAATACTTTTGTGGGGCCTGTGGGATGCCTTTTGCCTTGTTCCCATTGCCTGATACTTGAAACACTGATATTTAGTAATCGAGCAAATACCGTTTGGCTCAAATTGACATTCCGACGAATTCTCTTTATTTTTTCAGGAGACATCTCTTTTATTTCCGGAATCTTCACTCCTAACTCATTCAACTCTTTTTCTGTAAAAGGGCTGCCGAGTCCTGATTCGAGTAATCCCTGTGCAAGGCTTCCTATTGCCTCTTTCATACTATTTCTCATTTTCGCTCTCCAATTTAATAAAATCACCACAAGCTATTGCATGTTTAACCTGCTTCGCATTAAGTTCGATAATTTGCTTTGCCTGTTTCCTCAATATTGACAATTCTTTAGAGCTTATGTTGTCACGCTCATTTTTTGCAAATCCATATACGAATAAAGCAAGACGATCTTGCTTGTATACCAGCAGCGTTCTGTAGCCACTGCTTTTCCCCTGATTTAATCTCGCAACTCTGACCTTGTATAACCCACTACCTAAATCGACATTATTTTCTGAGTCAATGTTCTTTATAGCAGATAGTAAACTCTCGTTATCAATTTTTGATTTCCGCATCCATTTACCAAGCCACTTTGACATTAGCATATACACTTTTTTAGTGTAACACTTTGTGGTAGACTGATCAATGTAATAGTGTAAAATCTGATGAAAGATTTTGTGTGTCCATTGATGATGAGTGGTATGAATACAAGGATGAGGAATTAAAGCAAAAGGCAATTGATTGGTGTAAAGAAAGTATGTGCAATAGTGATAATAGGATTTATCAGTCCTAATGAATAACGGGAAAAATAGTTGTCGTCAGTCAATAACGCATTGCTGTTATACAGATGACAACTATTTTGATATTGAAATAGAATAAATGATCAGTATCGTATAAGTTTTGAATGGAATGACTCCGGACCGGAGAAAGTAGAAATTACTGACTATCATTGATATAAGACAAACATTTATAAGCGGAGATAAAATGATTCGTGTGCCAACACATCGTGAACCAACACATCCCGGGGAAATGCTTCTCGAAGAATTTTTAATCCCAATGGGTATTACCCAGAGGGAACTATCAAAAGAGATCCATGTTCCATATCAGAGAATAAACGAAATTGTTAATAAACGCCGTGGAATGACACCCAGTACAGCCTTGCGGCTCTCAAAATTTTTTGGAGTTTCTGAAGATTTCTGGATGAACCTGCAGCTTCGTTGTGATTTATATAAAGCGAAGCGCATCGAGACAAAAGAATTAAAAACTATCAAACAGTTTTCCTGAAGAATCATGACCTACATAGAATAGTGGGTTACTGATTTGTGATGAATTAGGCAGACTTTATTCTTGACTTGCTTTATTGCGAAACATACACTAACTAGCGTAAATTATCTTTGCCTGTAAAGAGATACGAAACCTGTTACTATTATGAATGAAACCGTAAACATATCGAATCTGGATTTTAAAGCGTGGGCAATTCTTATCCCTTGTGGCCTTATTACCCTATTCGGGCTTTATAAAATTCTGCGACAGAGTATATCATTAATATTCTGGGTGGCATTAGTCGTTATCGGCGCCCTTGGTATTGGTTATGTCCTGAAGCCGGAAGTTACGAGCCAGGTTGTTTCTAAAATCAAATCTGGTGAAATTAAGAGCATGATTTCTGAAGAGCAAGAAAATACACCGCACTGACACGGGAGCCAAACAGGCTTCAGCTAATGGTAAATGGGCTGTTACCTATTTTACATGCGCTTTGCTGAGAAAGGTGACCTCAATCGATGATATCCTCATTCCCTCAAATACTTCAGTAACTTCAAAGATTACTCTTAATATTACTCAATTGCAAAAAAGACGGTATTTTGTAATATCTGAAGTTATGAAGTAATTATGCTTCTTGCTTATCATAGTTAAATTTGCGTTCTATATTTAAGGACTATTTATCATTTATATAATAAAATGGATTTGCAGATAAAAAGGAATTTGTACTGGATTCTTGGATTTGTGGTATTAATCTGGGTAATCGAATTGATTAACTTTTCAATAGGACATCGTCTTTCCGATTGGGGCATACTCCCTCGAACATTAAAAGGACTTAAAGGAATCCCCTTAAGTCCTTTTCTACACGCAAGCTTATTACATATTATGATGAATACCATTCCATTAGCAGTCCTCGGTGGATTTGTTATGCTAAATGGCAGACAGATATTTTTAGAAATATCCATTATCATTATTCTTGCAAGTGGTACTGCTCTATGGCTTTTTGGTCGTTCCTCTTATCACGTAGGAGCCAGTGGTCTGATATTTGGATACTTCGGTTATCTGGTTTTACGTGCCTGGTATGATCGCAGCTTGAAATCGTTTGTTATTGCTTTTGTTACTGTCTTTCTTTACGGAGGTATTATGTGGGGGTTGTTACCAACATTTTCACGTATTTCATGGGAAGGCCACCTCTTTGGACTGCTTGCCGGATTTCTTGCCGCTCGCCTGGAGAAGACGAAAGAATAGTGATATGAATAAGCGAGAGAGAGAAAATCCAAGTAAGAAGAGCTGAAATACAGATGTTCAAATCTTCAAAACCTCCGACCATGTCAGTGTTCATAGAATATTCACGTCACGTTCGTTCATGTATTATTATAGAGAATTGCAGGGCTAATAAATGGCAAAAAGGCTTACTCTATACATAACGATATTCTTATTTGTAGGAATAGGTTTTGTTCCCGTTATAGTAATGTTCCTTAAATCTTTTTTTGTTGATGACGGATTCTCACTGAACACTTATGGGACGTTATTTCAATCAAATAGAGAATGGAAGTTGCTATTTAACACCCTTTCACTGGCAGGTGCTACAACCTTTATCACCGTTTTATTAGGAGTTCCTCTGGGAACGCTCTTTGCGAAAACAGACCTTCCGCTTAGAAGATTCTTTACAGTGATTTTTATTATTCCACTCCTTATCCCTTCATATATTCTGGCAATTGCGTGGTTTTATTGTCTGGGCAGGGCCGGTATTGTGGCATGTGTCTTAGGGGAAGCAACCGGCATTCTTACATCAAATCTTCTTTTCAGTTTTGCAGGGACGCTTTTTGTGATGGTATCAGCACTGCTTCCAATAGTCATTATCCTGACCATGACTTATTTGCGCATGGTTAATCCGGATATGGAAGAGGCTGCACTGCTTCACTGCTCCTGGCCGGTAGCCTTGAGAAGGATAACACTTCCTCTCATATCTCCCGGTATTGCACTGGGAGCTCTTATTACCTTTATTCTTACACTCGCTGAATTTGGAGTGCCATCTTTTCTGCGTTTTGATGTCTATTCTGTTGAATCCTTCACCCGGTTATCCGCATTTTATGATTTTGACTCGACTACGGCTGCAGCAGTACCACTGGGAGTAATAACAATTGTTGTCTTAATTATAGAACGACTTTTTCTGCGGAGGAAGACGTTTGTTTTCAGAACTATGGGGTCAGAAAATGAGATGGTGATAGTGCCTCTGGGAGAGTCAAAATCATATTTCCTGGTTGTTGTAAGTATCCTCGTTTTTATTTTTGTTATTGCCCCTTTGTGTGTGTTGCTGTGTAAATCGCTCTCTCCTTCTGCATATTCTGAGGCATTTATCCGTTCAACAGGCAGTATTATGAGGAGCCTGCTTTATGCCTCAGTTGGTGCTACATGCCTTGTGATATTCGGCTTTTTCCTCGGTTATATTCTTGATCGTAAAATCCTTCGTTTCTCATATGCTGCAGATTCCATAGCGGTATTCCTCTTTGCTTTACCGGGTGCAGTGATAGGAATTGGTTTATCCGGTCTATGGAATACGCAGGGGACCAACTTTATATACACGTCTATGGTCATTATCATATTTGGTTATATTGCTCAGTATACGGCGCTGGGGGAGAGAGTTATGGCAGCAACATTTCCTTATGTATCACGTTCAATGGAAGAGGCGGCACAAATTGCGGGAGCGGGGTGGTATCGAAGGATCTTTAAGGTTCTTGTTCCTTTGGTTAAGAGAGGTATGATTGCTACATGGCTGATCTGTTTTATCTTCTGTTTAAGGGATGTCGGTATTACCATGATGGTTTATCCTCCCGGCCATGATACACTACCCGTACGTACATTTACCCTTATGGCAAATAGTCCGGATAATGTCATTTCGGCCTTGTGTGTGATTATGATCATGATTACACTTTTGCCACTCTGCGGACTGGGACTAGTGAAAAAATATATAACTTAGATCTGCAGCTGAAAAAGCAAAAATGATAGTTAAAGTTGAAAACGTCTCTAAAGCATACTATAAGATTCCCGTTATAAGGGAGATGTCACTCGATATTGAAAGAGGAGAGAGGATTGTAATCCTCGGGCCGTCCGGGTGTGGAAAGACAACGTTCTTGAGGATGATAGCGGGATTTATACCGCCTGATAAAGGCAGGCTTGTTATTGATGGGCAAACGGTAGCAGATAACGGGAAAAGTATTATTGCTCCAGAAAGCAGGCAGGTAGGGATGGTTTTTCAAGACCTTGCCCTCTGGCCGCATATGACCAGTTATAAAAATATTGAATTTGGATTGAAGGCTAAGAGAATTCCAAAGACGGAAAGAAAAGGACGAATTGACACAATCTTAGAGAAAATACAAATGGTTCAGTTCAAGAATGCTTATCCGGGAGAACTCTCCGGTGGCCAACAACAGAGGATAGCACTTGCCCGCGCCCTTGTAACGCACCCAAAGATACTCTTGATGGATGAACCTCTGTCGAGTCTTGATGCCGATCTCAGGCAGGTTTTATTGAGAGAAATATTAAGGTTGCAGGAAGAACTTGCCATAACTATGATTTATGTAACACATGACAGGGAAGAAGCATTTTCTCTGGCAACGAGAATAGTGGTAATGAAAGAAGGGAAAATCCAGAAGACAGGGACTGTCAGTCAGATAAAAGAGTGGTTGTAGAAATTTAATATTGAATATCGTAGATAGTAGTGTGAGAAATGAAAAGGCGTTGTAATGTTTACATAATTTGGATTGTTGGCCTCTTATTTATACAGCAATTCATCTCCGGCTGTGCGACGACAGTAACAAAGGACCTGCACAAAGAGGATTTATACCGACAGGATGAGCAGAAGGAAGAAATGGATCTGATTGGCCAGAAACTTTTCCGTAATAAATGCTCTATCTGCCATGAACTGCCGGAAATTGACGCCTATCCTTATACTCCGGAACAGTGGTCAAGCATAATTGACATCATGCACGATACAAAAGCGGCCAAAAAATTTATTACAATAGAAGAGACGGAAAAGATAAAGGGTTATTTGGGAAGGCTAACCCAAACAAGGTGATCCTTCGTTCTGCCCAATAAGAAATGTCGGGTAAGAAACCCGACCTACGTAAAATACTTTAATAATTTTGTAGGGCGGGTTTCTTACCCGCCGACATTGAATTTTCTATGCGTCAGGATAACCAGTAAAGAGGAAAGGACAGATAAAATGGAAGATGAAAAGGTACAGAATACAACGACACGATTAGAGAGTGGATTGAGCAGGAGAGATTTCGTGAAACGCGGACTCGCAATAGGACAGGCTGTCTTCATAGGTGGTGTATTGGTTGGGAATTTTGCGGGCTGCACGACTACATCAAAGAAGGAGAATGGGGCAAATGTCAGAAGAAAGAAGAACATCAAGTTTGCTCACATAACAGATACCCATGTTACATTCTCCGGTAAAAATGGCACTGCCCTGAAAGAGGAGAGCTTCAACATCTTCAGGGATGTAATAGGTCAGGTCAACAATATGCCCGACATAGACTTTATTCTTTTCGGCGGTGACAATATAAATAACACGGATCCCGAAGCAAAAGATTTTAATGAGTTTATGAATATTATGTCGAGTGTTAAGGTCCCATATTTTGCACAATTCGGCAATCGTGAGGTGTCTCCAATTCCTCCCGGTATCGCACTGTCAAAGGAACAGTATGCTGGAAAGATGAAAGGCCACGGACTTGATGTAGGAAACTATTCGTGGAGTTTGTCACCTGTGCCGGGTTTGAGGATATTAGGATTGGATACTACTATAGAGGGGCATGATAACGGAGAAATTCCTAAGGAAGAACTCAAATGGATTAAGAAAGAGATTAGGAAGTATCCAGATGACATGATTATCACGCTCAGTCATCATCTCCTTCTTCCTACATGGGGAAACAGGGATATACCAAAATGGAAGAAGAAATACCTCCTGAAGAACTATCAGGAGGTTAATGCCATTCTGAAAGGCGCTCCTCAGGTTAAGGCGTGTCTAATGGGACATCATCATGTCTCAAAGACTCAGACTGTTAACGGACTTCATTATATCGCATCCCCGGCAGCCGTCCAGTACCCGCATGCCTTTAGAACCATAACAATTATAGATAACGTAGCAAGACTGGAGTTCCATCAGATCAGAGATCAGAGGATTATAGAACTGGGGAAACAAAACCTGTTAACAAGCAAAAATGCGGAAGAATATGCAGGCGATAGTGCTGGAGATATACTGGCGTATTGTCATGGTGGTGAGCTTGATAATAATGTTGTGTTGCGATTTAGATGAGATAAGAAACAAGAGACAAAATACATCGCACACACCAAAAAGCACGTCGGGCAGGAAGACGTAGAGGGCATAGAGGAAATTATAGAGGCAAGACACGATAATTATAGAATTAAATTAGAGTAATAAATAAGAGGTTTAAAGTACGAATCAGGCTCTAATATTAACACACTAAAGTGCATGGGAAATATATTTGTTGATAAGGGTGGAGAGATCTATAAATTTGTGTCGGAGAACGACCGCCCTGTACATGTCCGTTTTCCGGTTAAACTTGCAGTAAAAATAGAGGAGGAATTTCCTGAATTTTTTTACTATTCCGACTTCGTCTTAAATTTAAACAAAGGAGAGGTGTTTATTATTACAGATTCTCCTATTTCCGAAGGCTCTGCTTTAATAATGCATTTTTACATACCTCCTGAAGAAAAGCTTCTGGGTGAGTTTAATGGTAAAGTCACTGGTATAAACCATGATAATAATTATCCTCAGGGAGTGTTTGTGGAGTTTACAGGCAGTTTTAGGAATGATATGACAATATTCACAGACTACCTGGATGAGAAAAAACACTTAATTGATATTGAGATCTAAGCCGTGACGTGGTAATGGGAGTAATATTATACGGCCCAATTACTTTAACTCAGGCGCAGAGTAAGCAGAAGGTTAGTAAAAGCAGGCTTGAAATAAGAAGAGGTTTATTCATTTAAAATTTTTATCATGTGTTTGTGGATTTTCCCATTTGAAGCAGCGACATTCCCCATCTTCAGATGGTATCTCTTCCCTTGTACATCGGTAATCCTTCCTCCTGCTTCCGTTAATATCAAACTGCCAGCCGCATAGTCCCACGGATTCAATGTTAATTCCCAGTATCCGTCAAATCTTCCGCATGCAGTATAACAAAGATCCAACGCTGCTGAACCCGTCCTTCTGATACCATGGACGTTTTCATAAAAAAACTTTTTCATCTGACCAAGGCTTTTCCTCATCAAGAGACCCCTCTCATAGTAAAAACCTAGAACCAGTAATGCTTTATTTAGGCTCCTAACGCTTGAAACATTGATTTTTTTGTCATTGAGGTATGCTCCTTCATTTTTTTCAGCATAAAAAAATTCTTTCTTAAGCGGATCAAATACAACGCCAATCAGAGGTTTTCCTTTTTTGTACAAAGCGATTGATACACAAAACATGGGGAATTTATGATAGAAATTATTTGTGCCGTCCAGCGGATCTATAACCCAGCAGTAATCAGACTTGTGTATTTCTTCACCGGATTCTTCTGTTAATATAGAGTGGTTGGGGAATTTATTTTTTATTATACTTATGATTTTGTTTTCAGACTCAATATCAGCTTTTGTAACCAGGTCACATGTATTTGTCTTACTAATGGCGTTTACGTTTTCTGAATAATAATGCAGTATTATTTTAGCAGCTTCTTTAGCGGCCTTTATTGCGGTTCTTTTCATTTTCTATTTATTGAAGTTTTTTAATAAGATGAGGAAGACCTCCTCTTATTAAGTGATAACTGATGTCTTTCTTTATTTCTTTAAAAGATAGTAGAGTTTACCATAGGTATTTAAATTTCCTGCTTTATACATGGCCGCATCACCTATTCCAAAAAATACATCAGCCCTGGCGGGCGTTTTAATAGCACTCCCGGTATCCTGGTCCAGAACAAAGAATGATTTTTCCACTTGCCATTTTTTCTGAGACCTGGCGGTACCTCCCGGCCTATCTGTTCCTATAACGGCAAAGGCCAGCCCACCCGGTGGAAAGACCTTTTTGTCGGTTGCTATACTTCGCATCGAGGTGACAGGTACACCTATAGAACCGTGAGGAACGGCATGAGGTACTTTTCTAAAAAAGATATATCGGTCGTTTTGCCTCAGATAATGGTCCAACTTGTCAGGATGACGATCAAAATATTTAATTAACACGGGAAGGGTCAGCTCTTCTTCCTGGATATTGCCGTCCATAACTAATAACCGGCCAATGCTCGTATAAGAATGCCCTGAATTTCCGGCATATCCGACATAAATTTCCTTGCCTGATGCCAGCCTGATCTGGCCGGAACCCTGTACATGAATGAGATAGGCTTCCAACTTTGACTTGAGGTAGGCAATTTCGTTACCACTTAATAGGTTACGCTCCTCAATTTCACGACGGGTAAAATACGGTTTTTTAAAATCTGCAGGTTTCCCATAAAGTGGGTACCGAAATAGTTCTGTGGGTGTTAAACTTCCATCGTAAATGGGAGTCCCGTAACCGGTAAAATGGACTTGCCCCTCATATCTCTTCCCAATAGCTTGGAATATTCTGAAGTTTTTAGAAACAAATTCGTTCAACTCCCGGGGATTTTTAGACCGAATGTATCCATCCCGGAAAAACTCTAAAGTTTCTATCTGTTTTTCAGGAGTAAAACCTGTTGAACTGAAGGCATTCGGGTAAGATTTTATTTTTTTAAAATATTCAAGACTACTGCTTATGGATAGTAATAAAAGTTCTTTGTCATAATCATCTCTAAAATCAGGAAATTGACTCTGATTTGAAACCTCAGACAGGCCAAGTCCTGTTTTCATTGGTAATAGAAGTGGTTGATTCACTGTTGAACAGCCTGTCTGCAAAATCAGAAACAGTAACACAACTACCAATAAACGGCTAAGATAATTATTTCTTGATTTCATAAAACAATTGCTCCTTTTCCTGGAAAACGTAAGGACTAAATCTCTTATTGTTTGGCATTGGACAATCTGTCTTGATTTACTTATTATAATACCATATTACTTCGCATTCCTATATACGAATTCCAGAGATGAGGTACATAGAATATTGGAAATATTATCGAAGACAAAAAGTATCGGGACGACCAGTCACATAAGTAATAATGAAATTGCGGTTGTACTTGACAGCCACGGCGCAAAGGCCCTCTCATTAGAACACACCGGCAGCAAAGTACTGTATTATGATCCGCATGATATTTCTCATAGTGGAATGCCTCTCTGTTTTCCCAATTTTGGTCCACTGGAGAATGGAGAGTTGATCGCAAATGGAAAACATTTTAAAATGGGTCAGCATGGTTTTATTCGTGACCGGGATTTTGAGATTAAGCATAAAAGTGCAGATTCGATTACCTATGCACTTAAATCTGATGCGGCCAGTTTAGCCGTTTTTCCTTTCGAATTTGAGTTTACGGTAAAGTACTCTATAATAAGAAATGGAATTACCATGAAGCTGATCATGGAAAACAACTCTCAGGAAATTATGACTATCGCTCCGGGCGTTCATCCTTACTTTGCCGTTGACAATCCAATGGAAATTTTTTTAAATACCAAAGCCGAGATAGGGAACAACAACTCGGATGGTTATAGAGAAATGGAACTGGAAGAGTCAGGAGTCTTCAGGGTTACTAGCGACAATAAGGACGGTTTGAAGACTGTTCATGTTCAGGGTACGCCTGATATGCATCTGATTAACCATGGACTGAAAAAAACAAATGTAACGATAGGAAGCACGAGAACAATTGAAATCATTTCAGATCCGGAAGTTTTCAACCGGATGGCCGTTTGGCGTAAAGCAACTGATTCAAAATTTATCTGCGTAGAACCTGCATTTAAACAAAATGCGATTAATAGTGGAGGCATTGAAATTGCCGCCAGAAAGCAATTTGTTACGGAATTGTCTATTTGTGTTGTAGGATGACCGGGCAGGATACCATTCTAATTATTAATATTTTCCGGAGGTTTAAAGCCATGATGCGAAAACTATTTATTTTATTTGCACTATGTTCAATTACCCTGTATGGATGCGCGGTTAATCAGGTTACTGGCAAACGGCAGCTTGGATTAGTATCAGAATCTCAAGAGCTTAAGATAGGTAGCCAGCAGTACGTGCCCAGCCGTCAGATGCAAGGTGGAGACTATGTGATCGATCCGGAATTAACTAAATATGTGAGTGAAGTAGGCCAGAAATTGGCTGCCGTCAGTGATCGTAAGCTTCCTTATGAATTTGTGGTGATTAACAACTCAGTGCCCAATGCCTGGGCGTTGCCTGGAGGGAAAATAGCCGTTAATCGTGGATTATTGATAGAGCTAAATAGCGAGGCTGAACTGGCTGCGGTATTGGGGCACGAAATAGTCCACGCTGCAGCGCGACACGGTGCCCAGGGAATGGAGCGTGGAATTATGCTGCAGGGGGCAGTCGCATTAGCTGGCATCGCTTCACAGGGGACCAGTTATGCAAACCTTGCTGTTCAAGGCGCTCAGACTGCAGCGGGCCTTATTAGTCAGAAATACGGGAGGAATGCTGAGAAAGAATCTGATCTCTATGGCATGAAATATATGTCACGGGCCGGTTATGATCCAAGGGCCGCCATAAGCCTGCAGGAAACATTCGTAAGGTTATCCAAAGGGAAAGAAACGGACTGGTTATCGGGACTGTTTTCCAGCCATCCGCCTTCTAAGGAACGTGTTGACGCAAATCGCGTGACAGCTAAAACCCTGCCGGAGTCGGGTGAGTTGGGTACGCAACGTTATAAGGATAAGATTGCACACCTGATTCAAACAAAAGATGCTTACGACGCACTCGACAAAGGAGATAAAGCGTTGAGTGAAGGAAAAACGCAGGAAGCTCTGGCTCTTGCTCAACAGGCAATTCTAGGTGAGCCCAAAGAAGGACATTCCCATGCCTTAATCGGAGATGTATATATGAAACAGCAGCAATACCAGAATGCCTTGACAAGCTATAACAAGGCAGTGGCACTTAACAGTGAATTCTTCTATTTCTATGCCCAGCGTGGTTTAACTAAACAGAAACTGGGAGACCAGCAGGGAGCTCGTGGAGACTTGGAAAGAAGCACAAAATTACTTCCCACAGCAACAGCGTTAAATGCTTTGGGTAATATGTCTTTAGCTCAAGGTAACAGGCAGAAAGCACTGGGATATTTTAGAGATGCTGCTACATCAAATTCTGAACCAGGCAGACAGGCGGCGCAGTCATTTGTGAGACTTGACATGCGTGGAAACCCTAATAATCACATAAGGACACGTGTCAACCTGAATAAGAAACGATTTGTTGTTATCACGGTTTCCAACCCTACTCCAATACCTGTCCGTGACGTGAAAATAAAAATACGTTACCCGGATGCACAGGGCAAAGCACTTGAAATAGTGAAAGATGTAAGCAATATTCTTTCTTCCGGAAAGTCGACTACTGTGGAAACGGGAATAGGGCCGGTTGAAGACCCCATGACGTTAAGATATATGAGGGTGATTGTGTTAAAAGCTAATGTGGTGGAAAATTCATAAGATAAAAAGATAACTCCATCAGCAACACCAATTGTTAAAATCTTTGGAAGAGACTATGAAAAAAACAATCATCATTCAAGTATTTTTTATCATGCTGTTTTGTTACACGTCTGCACAGGCTAAAATGGGTATGAGAATAACGTCCGAGCAAGAACAGTCGGATGAAAAGAGTGCAGATGCCGATAACGAAGAAACAAAAGAGACAGGTGCTGTCGATTATGAGGCGTTAGGGCTTCGTGCTGTAGAATTAAATCCAAATGATTATCCAGACGAAGTCATAGCTCTGCTTGAACCTCATAAGGACAATGAGAACAACGACAATGTTTTGTTTTTTAGCAGCTTAGGATTAGCCTATAAAAACAAAGGGAGGCTTAAGGATGCAATTGCTATATACAAGCGTGCATTGGAATTAGTGCCAGACGTGCCGGCGATTCAATATAATCTGGGGGTTGCATATTTTTATAATAATGAATTTTCTCAATCATTTAAGTATTTCTTGAAAAGTTCTGAACAGAGACCGGACCACGCAGGTACGAAAAAATGGATTAAACACCTTGCTGGTAAATTAAACATATACAAGGTTCCCGACACGAGCAAGTTGAAATTAGTTGTTAACAAGGAGATGAGTGTTAACAGGGAGAAAACTGATAGGGAATCAAGGCTCAGGATATATTTAACAGAAGATGGCGGTCGTATCCAGGAGCTGTCAGTTAATGATAAAATATATTCATACGGCATTGACAGTGATACTGAGAGGCCGGTAGATTATATAATCATTGATAATGATGGAGATGGAAATTTCGATAAAGTAATAAATACAAAAGGCAAATTTGGAGTGCCGACATGGGCGTATAATCCTGATTAGATTATTGACTCTCCTACTTAACTGCAGGCCTCTCTTTCGAGAGGACTCCAATACTGGAATCCTCTCGAAAGAGAGGTTGGTGATATATTTTTCTGCACTTAATGTCTTTCAAATACGATGTCTCATATATTCAATATAACACACGAGGTTCTGCCTCCACCAATGGGTAATATAGAATACGTCTATAATGATGAACAGATTATCATTGTAGACAAACCGGCAAATATGCTGTCAGTACCCGGTAGAGCTCCTGATAAACAGGACTGTCTCATTCACCGTGTTCAAAAGCTTTTTCCTGAAGCACGTATTGTTCACCGGTTGGACTTTGCAACTTCCGGCCTCATGGTTATTGCACAAAACCGGGAATCTCACCGCGTACTGAGCCGTCAATTTGAAAACCGGGAAACCGAAAAAACGTATGTTGCAAAAGTGTATGGCCAGCCCAAGCAACAATCCGGAGTGATTGACCTTCCCTTGCGCTGCGATTGGGAGCGGAGGCCCCTGCAGATTGTTGATCACCAACTGGGAAAAAATGCATTGACTCACTGGAGAATTATTGAACAGTTTGAAAATAGTTGCTTTGTGGAATTGTCACCAACTACGGGACGTACACACCAGCTTCGAGTACATATGCAGGCCATGGGACATCCGATCCTTGGTGATGAGCTTTATGCACATGAAGCTGCGCACTCAATGGCAGATCGCTTAAATCTGCATGCTAAAGAGTTGATTATCACCCACCCGTCAAAAAACGGTCGTATGGCATTCACCAGTACCAATGAACCTTTTTAAAGCAAAAAGTTATCCGTGTTAATCAGTAGCTAAATTAGTTATTCGTCATTCCTTGTTTGACAATCAATATTCGCTTTATCCCTTAATTTTTCAATCAGAAAGGAGAATCGAAATGAGAAATTATAATGATAAAATATTTCAAGTCCAGTTCAGGACAGTAGAAAGATTTGTTATCCATTTGACTTTTTATAGAGAATTATGGGAATGTTTAGATAAAAATAAGTTAAATAATAAATCAGAATTTTGGGCATACACTACCGATGCACATGGTTATAAAGCAGTTATTTTATGGTGCATGGTTTTTGGTAATCATGGAAATAACGAACAAACACATTGGAAAAAATTATTCACAGCAGATACCAAAAACCAAATAGAAAAGTTTCGTAGTGGACTTTTAGAATACACACGTCTTACCGAAAATGAATGGAAATCATACCAAAAAAGAATGGTAGCATTTAGAGATAAGAATACAGCACATATCGAATATGATAGCAGGGAGATATTTCCAAAATTTGATACGGCATTGGATGTAGCCAATTTCTACTATAAATGGGTTAAAAAAATAATTTATCCAGATGGATTAGATGTTCCTCCGTTTGAAAAAACAATACAATCGAAGAAATCTGACTTTAAGAATAGCGCATTATTTAAATAAAAACATTATCCCTTAATTTTTTAA
Source organism: Candidatus Scalindua sp. (assembly GCA_018670825.1). Taxonomy (GTDB): domain Bacteria; phylum Planctomycetota; class Brocadiia; order Brocadiales; family Scalinduaceae; genus Scalindua. The sequence continues at coordinate 36,985 of JABHIW010000119.1, forward strand.
TCAGAAAGGAGAAGATGAAAAGAAAGGAGATGTGCAATGGTAAGAAGGACAGGATCCGGTCTTTAATCTTGAAAAATTGGAAAAATCCTCGCGATAGATCGATGAATCAAATCCAAATGTCAAATCAATGCTTAAAGATCAAATGAATGAAATCGTAAATTTTCATGCTTCTAGCATCTATCCTTCCTCTACGCTCTCAGCGTTAAATTAGTCTTTTCAATTCCTCGTCCAATAATCCGGCTTTTGTCTTCCAGAAGAATTTCTCAACGATACGTATTGCACGATCAGGATCGCCATCCCACAAGTTGTTGTTCTTGATTTTCTCAGACAATTGAATCAACCGTTCGGCCAATTGTTCTGCTCCGCCGTTAAAGTAAAAGTCTTCGTTGCCAGCATCCCGTTCCAGTGTTTCCGGATAAGCGAGTTTTTCAAGTTTTTGCCAGTGGATGTATATTGGATAATTCTTTCGAATGATCTCGCTCTGCCTGCCATAAATCTACAGCATGTTGTGCGTTCAGCCAAAACTCCGGGCTGTTTCCAAAAAAACGAGACAGCCTCAAAGCCATTGGTGGGCTTACCGCCCTTCGTTCACGCAATACTTCATTAATCGTCTGCCGCGAAACGCCCAGGGCCTTTGCGAGAGACGATACGTTCATGTTGTAGTCAGGTATAAAATCTTCACGCAGCATCTCACCAGGATGTGTGGGTTGCCTTTTTCGTTTTCCTGTATTTGGAATGTTCATGGTAACTCCCTCTTAATGATAGTCAGTTATCTCAACTTCATAAGCGTTACCGTTTTCAAACCGAAAACAGATACGCCACTGATCATTTATGCTAATTGAATATTGCCCTTTGCGATCACCACTGAGAGCGTGTAACCGGTTACTCGGTGGGACCTTCAAGTCAGAGAGGTAGATGGCCAAGTCTACGTACTCTAAACGACGAATAGCCTTTCTTGCTAAATTTGGATGAAATCTCTTTGATTTCCCCGTAATGAAGATATCACGTGTATGCTTATCCGCAAAAGACTTAATCATTGGGATATATATAACGTGTCACGAGACACTTGTCAAGTATCTGTTTTCTCTTTGGCAGACAAGTTGGAAATTCTAACCAGTTCCTGATCCAGTAAGCCTGCTTTTGTCTTCCAGAAGAATTTTTCTACGATGCGGACTGCACGGTCAGGATTCCCATCCCACAGGTTGTTGTTCTTGATTTTATCAGACAATTGAATCAACCGTTCGGCCAATTGTTCTGCTCCGCCGTTAAAGTAAAAGTCTTCGTTGCCAGTATCCCGTTCCAGTGTTTCCGGATAAGCCAGTTTTTCGGGAACAAGCGGAAATGCCCCTGCTGCTGCTGCCTCAAGTACACTGAATCCAAAAAACTCATGATCCGCAGTAGACACAAAGAGATCAGCATCTAATAGGGCAGTTTCATAGTCATGACGCTCCTGCTGATATCCCCATCGATCTATATGATCTGCAAACTCCTTCCTTGCAGAGTCAAAGACATCAGGGCTCTGCCTGAACTGTTCTCCCATAACGCTGATCCTGAATTTAATTTTCTTTGCTTTTAGAATCCGAAGTGAATGAAAAAAAAGTTCCGGGTTTTTGTCGTGCTCCCACCTTGCAGCCCATACTATTCTCATAGGGCCGGGAGTTCTTTCTCCCCTCTTTGGTAACTGATGGATTCCCGGGTATCGAACAAGAGATTTGCTTCGAATATCATCAACGGATTCTAATGGTTGGAAATCCGGCATGCGTTTCAGAAAACCTCGAAGTTCATCTAAGAAAATGTCCTGATGGTACAAAGAGTTGAACCATACCTCTGTGGCAGCCAGGGCGGTTATAAGGTTAGTCAGCACATAATGAAAATCGAATTCCTGTGGATGTGCAATCGGATAAGTCAATTGGTTTTCGTGAAAATAAGCGATGGACGGAAGCTTTTGTATAGAAGGAGGGACAAGTCCCAGATACTCAGCAAGATTAAGCATGTCTGAACAAAAAATGATATCCCATCTTCCCCCTTCTCGTATTTTCTCGTCTGTTTGACTAGCCAGGGTTATGGCCGAATGACGCATACGCCATTTCCATTTCCATGGCGGTAGACTTAGTACTGTCCAATCGTGACGGCTGTATTGCATCCAACCTTCCAAGAATGCCTTGTGACTGCCACCGTAATAAGGTTCCAGTGTCAATATTTTAAGAGGTTCACTCATTTCTCGATCTGTACTTTCTGTACGGATTAAATTAAATTTTATGATTATACTACAATTTTGTGCTTAGAGTGTGTAAAATTACACCCAAATTGCAGATAGTTAAAATGTTTCGGGTTACGATTTATGTGTTAACTTGTAACCTTAAAATCAAATCAGGAAACGGTTGTGTCAAAAACAATAATCACACAAAGACAAAAAGGTAATAAACAGGGACCCAATTCTGATCTTCATAAGTCCGCGGTACATGCTTCGCTCATACGGTATTGGAGAAAAAATATCACATTCACTATAGTTTTGCTGTCAATTTGGGCAGCTGTGGGACTTGGATGTGGTGTGCTATTTGCGGACAGACTCAATCATTATAAGCTGCCTGGAACCGCCTTTCCTCTGGGTTTCTGGTTTGCTCACCAGGGCAGCATCATTGTTTTTGTCCTTCTGATACTCGCCTATTGTTTGCTCATGAATCGGCTCGATACGAAACATCACAATGAACTGGAGCAACTGAGAAAAGAGGGAAAGATCTGAGCGGTGAACATACAATCCTGGACATTAATCTTCGTAGGTATCTCCTTCTCTGTGTATCTTTCAATCGCCTGGTTCAGTAGAGTGCGTGATACGAAAGGTTTTTATGTTGCTGGCAGGGGAGTGCCAGCTATTGCCAACGGTATGGCTACTGCGGCAGACTGGATGAGTGCTGCATCCTATATCTCAATGGCGGGGCTCATCTCGATGATGGGTTATACCGGAGGTGTTTACCTCATGGGTTGGACAGGTGGATATGTCCTGCTTGCATTACTGATAGCTCCATACCTGCGTAAGTTTGGTCATTTCACCGTACCGGATTTCATAGGTGATCGTTACAACTCTAACGTTGCACGCCTGGTTGCCGTCGTTTGTGCGATCTTCGTGAGTTTCACTTACGTGGCCGGACAGATGCGAGGTGTGGGAGTGGTTTTCAGCAGGTTCCTCGAAGTAGACGTCAACGTTGGTGTCATTATCGGTATGGTAATTGTATTTATCTACGCAACACTCGGCGGGATGAAAGGGATTACATGGACACAGGTTGCTCAATATTGGGTGTTAATAACAGCCTTCCTTATCCCTGCAATTGCCATCAGTATCAAACTCACTGGCCATCCGATTCCTCAAATAGGACTTGGAAGTACACTTGAACCAGAAATAGCCGGTACGCATGGTATTGCTCTTCTTGAGAAACTCAATCAAATTCAGGTAGATCTGGGCTTCGACAGATACACCGACACATTCGTTGGAAGCTGGAACAAGGTAAACGTCTTTTGTGTGGTACTGGCTTTAATGGCTGGCACGGCCGGACTGCCGCATGTAATAGTGCGTTTCTATACGGTTAAGTCAGTAAAAGCGGCACGATGGAGTGCGTTCTGGGCGCTCCTGTTTATCTCAATGCTATATCTTACTGCACCTGCCACTGCTGCATTCGCACGATATTATATGATACAAAGCCTCAATGGGAAAACGGTAGAACAGTTACCGGACTGGTTTCAAAATTGGGAGAAAACCGGGTTGATACTCTGGATGGATGATGGTGACGGTATGGTCAGATATTGTGCAGGTGTAGATAACGAAATTTTTCGAAATGGCAAACTTACTACCAACGATCTGATTGTTATAAACAGATCACATCAGAAATGGATTGATACAGGTGGCACCGAAGGCAATGATGGCAGAATCGTGATGCGACAGAAAGGGCTTTCCGGGCCAGACCGTGATATTATCGTGCTTGCCACTCCTGAAATGGCGGAGCTGGCTGACTGGATAATAGCATTGGTTGCTGCAGGAGGGTTGGCTGCCGCGTTGTCAACTGCAAGCGGATTGCTACTGGTCATTTCAGCAAGCATTTCGCACGACCTCTATTACCGTGTTATTAATCCGAAGGCTACTGAGAAACAACGTCTTCTTTTGGGAAGAACGGTTATTGGTTTTGCAGTAGTAGTTGCAGGTCTCCTGGGTATCTACCCACCGGGATTTGTCAGTCAGGTGGTTGCTTTCGCTTTTGGCCTTGCAGCAGCGAGCTTTTTCCCAACAATAGTTCTGGGCATCTTTAACAAACGGGTAGGTACTGTTCCGGCAGTATGCGGAATGCTGGTAGGTATTGTTTTCACCGCCTATTATATTATTACCTGTGTTTTCTTCGAGATGGATCCATGGACATTCGGCATTTTTGAGATAGGCATCAATCCACAGGGTATCGGTACTGTAGGAATGCTACTGAATTTTGTCATAACCTTAATTCTCACTCTATTTTTTAGAGCACCAGGCAAAAAGGTTCAAAATATGGTTGACTTGGTACGGGAGCCGGAAGGCGTTGGACCGGCTATAGAGATTGAAACAGCACCGGAACATTAAAATAGCTCCCTTTGTACAGGTTTTGTTTTCGCAACACCAACAGCATGTCATTCTGAGGGAGGAACGACCGAAGAATCTCGACTCAGTATACCAAATAACTAACCAAAAAATTAATTGGCCTTCAAACAAGAGGATTCTTCACTCCACTTCGCTTCGTTCAGAATGACATATTAGACGTTTTTAATTGTGGCATAGTTGTAAAGTTGTTCGTACCGAAAAACGGGAATCTATCACCTTCATAATGGTTAATGATGCTACAAATGGTCATGAATGGTTACAATGGGAAAAACACTCTTCAAAGAAGGAAACGAATTCAATTACATCAGGCATAATGAAATATTGTCCAACAGAATGACCCTGTTATTTGTACACGGGCTGGGTGAATCCGGGCAATGTTTTCAGGAAGTGTTTGTAGATAGGTGGTTTGATAATTGTAACATCATTGTCCCCGATCTGATCGGGTATGGTAAAAGTTCAGAAGCCGCAGATGGAGATTATGGCTTTGAGGCTCATAGAGAAAAACTATGGAAGATAATCGAGTATTTTAAAATTCATGACTTAATCGTTATAGGACATTCCATGGGTGGTGACATCGCAACTCTTTTGTGCTCCTCATACAAAAATAAAAAAATAGTGAAATTCGTAAACATTGAAGGAGGTTTAACTCAATATGATCTGTTCATTTCACAGGAAGCGGTAAAAGCGGCAGAGAACGGCAATTTCACCCACTGGTTTTATGACGAGTTTATGCAGACAAAGGTCCTTGATGATTGGGGACGAAAATATTCTTCATGCAAAAGATACCACTCCTCTTTACGTTATTGCCGCCCGGAAGCATTCCTGGCCAACGCCCTGGAATTATGTCAGAGGAGTACGGCATTGCCGGGAAGGTACAGGAGTGAAACAGGCCGGATATACTGTTCGCTCTCCATACCAAAGATATTTTGTTATGGAACGGAAAGTGTATCTTCCGGGACAATTGATTTTCTGAAAGAGAATAGTCTGGAATATAAGGTCTTTGATGATGCTTTTCATTGGCTCATGATTGATAAGCCAAAAGAATTCTATTCGTTTTTATATGAATTTGTTTCGTAACTCATCAATATCAGGAAAAAATGAGTAACCTTCCACTAACCCAGCCTGGCACTTCATTTAAGCCGCACTAATTCCACTGCTGATTCTTCTTCCTGTTTTGGCACTTTTATTCGAGTAAAGAATGGGGATTATAAAACATTGTATTTTTATTTATGTTCCTGTTTCGAGGGCTATTTTTTTTCTACCGGAAAAATTGAAAACTTTTTTAAGCAGTTTGAACATCTTCTTTAAAAACCAGATGGAAATGATGATAAAAATGGTTACTAACACTGCGGCTACAACAGGATGACATATAATTAAGTATAAAGTTCCTGCCACCGTTACATCTTCCGTAACACTTGCAATGGAATTGGTAATAGGCTCCGGAGACGCGTTTATCGCCACCCGGGTTGTTGCCTTTGTCAGATGAGACTCAAGGGAGATAGTGCCGGTCAGGGTAGCAATGAGAACTTGAACTATCATTCCTGAATCTGCCATAGCGGTATATCCTAACGCCGATGTCGCGAGAGGGCGGATAAAGGTGTGAACAGAATCCCATAACGAATCAACATAGGGGATCTTGTCCGCGACAAATTCGATACCGAAAAGAGTTAAGGCAATAACGATGACAATAGGGTTCGACAGAATATCCAGGTTTTCGGGAAGTTTAATCCACTCCATCCTACTGGCAATCCCTAAACCTGCCATACTCATATAGAGGTTAATCCCGGCTGCCCACGACCCGCCTAACAAAAGTCCAATCGAATTAAAAATATCCATTTCTTTTTCCTCTTTAATTGATTATGGCATTTATAACTATGATTCATGCCGGTTTGTTACTTTAGTACGTTATGGACTGACACTAAATGCAATGCTCAATATACTAATGCAAATTACTGAAGCAAACGTGTAAAACATATTTAATTATTGTACTAATCAACGACTAGCATACGTAAAAACTGTAGTTAAGAAAACAGTCGCTATGTTTTTTTGTTCCACCAGAAGAGAGATATTAGGCCAAATGGAAATACCAGAATACAAATAGCAATTATAATAATCTTTCGTGACTCCATAATAAACCCTCCTTAATTAAAATTGTTCTTTCAATTTTCTAACTTCCTCTTTGTGTATAGTCTGAAGCTCTTTCTCTTTTGCAATATAGTAATAAAAAAAGTTCGATTAGTACAGTTTTAGTTTTCGGTTTCCAGCTCTCAATCTATTTTATTTGATCGGTAATACTCCCCCAATAATTACCTGATAGTATAGTAATGTAGCAGAAAATGAGTTGTAAAGAATTTACAAATTAGAATAAATATACTACAATTCAACATCTAAAATAAACTGATTTGTAGAAAGGCATACAATGATATATAAAGCCGTACTTTTTGATCTTGATGGAACGCTGCTTGACTCTATTGAAGATATGGGTGACTCTTTAAATCGTGTTTTAGTGCAGAGTGGCTTTCCTACTCACGATAGGGATGCTTACTGCCGCTTTGTGGGTGATGGAGCTACTAATCTAATCAACCGTGCGTTACCCGAAGGCAAGCGAACAGATATGGTTATCCGCTCATGCCTGGAAGCATTTCTGGAAGATTATGATAAGAATTGGAATGTAAAGACAAGGCTTTATGATGGGATTCCTGAGTTGTTAGATACACTTACTTCCCGAGGGCTGAAGATATCAGTACTCTCTAATAAGCCGCATAGATATACACTGAAATGCATGGATGGTTTTCTGTCTGATTGGGATTTTGATGTGGTCTTTGGTCAGCGTGATGACGTACCCAGGAAGCCGGACCCGGCAGGCGCGCTGGAGATTGCAGAGCAACTGGACATTTCACCTTCAGATTTCCTTTATCTCGGAGATACTGAGACTGACATGAAGACCTCTATAGATGCAGGAATGTTTCCGGTAGGGGTGCTTTGGGGTTTTCGATCAGCGGAGAAATTAAAGGAGAGCGGGGCAAAAGAACTGATTAAAAGACCATTGGAAGCTCTTGACCTTCTGGGCTGAAGATGCTTATTACATTTAGGCAGGATTAATAGGGGCTTTTCTAAATTCTTAATGAATAGAGGGGAACCACCCCTTAATCCCCTCCTTCCCAAGGAGGGGAAACAAGTCCATACACTTTTTAATTTTTGTGATCTGTATTTATTCTGCAGAAATTTGTGTCCATATAGGTAATCCTTCTTTTCTTTATCTGCATGATAAAGCTCTGAGTCCGGGCAGGTCTCCTTCGTTTGCAATGTATTGCAACATGCCATTCCCGGCATTACACTGATCACCAAGTTTTTCAGCATCAATCTTGAACTCTTTTGAAAACAGATTAAATCCATGATTTACTTCTCCGCCGCCATAAACTCTGAAAGCCTGCTCATTTTCAAGAAAGATCCTTGCCACTTGATAAGTTCCAAACCTGAAAGATCTGTTCTCTATTAAGCCAAAGGGGCCGTTCGCAAGCATAGTTTTTATGCCCTTTTGTTCTATTTTTTCTTTGTACAATTTCATGGTTTCAGGGCCATTATCTAACGCTTCCTCATTCGCGTGAATTTCTTCATTTTTTAAAAAGTTTACGTATCGTAAATTACTTACTTTTTGCTTATCCTTGCTCTTCATCTCCCCTACCCTGACGTCTACAGGTATATGGATTTTATCTCGAAAATCATTCATCAATTTGTGGATTATATCATCAAAGCCGGAATCTAATTTTGATCCGCCGATATTATAATTCTGGGATTTTAGAAATGGATTTCTCATCGCACCACCGATGAAAATCTCAAAACCCTTTTCCAGTAATTTCTGCAAAGCTCCAATTTTATCCTTTACCTTAAACCCACCCAGAAATGCGGCAGCAGGAAGTTCCGGTTTGATAAGTTTTTCCATACGGTTTATTTCTTCCTTCAATAAAAAACCGATAGCGGTATTTTTGCTTAATTGGGGTAAATAAGATACGGACGCGTCTCCATTTTGGCAGACAGATAAGGCATCATTGACATAAAGATCAAAATAAGAAGAGAGGTGTTTTGCAAATTCCAGTTTTTCATTCTCAACTCTGGATTGTTCCCCTTTTTCATATCTTAAGTTCTGGAGTAGCAGTATATGCCCCTGGGGTAAGTTGTTGATGCATCCATTTACCTCTTCTCCAATACTTGTATCAATAAATGATATTTTATCTCCATAAATTTTTTTTAGATATCTAAAGATTATTTCTGCATCTGTGTCCGGGTAGTTGTGGATCAGCTCTTTTCTAGAATCAGCTTCATCCGGTTTTGGTCTGCCAACATGGGTACCTAATATAATTCTGGCACCTTTATTCGCTAAGTAGTCAATGGTGGTATGGTGGGCCTTGATCTTTGAATCATCAAGAACCTTTTTGTTTACTATTGGTGCATTAAAATCTGTCCGCAGGAACACTCTTTTATTACTGACATTAAACTGATTAAGTAGTTTATAGTTCATTTTGTTGGTTTAGTGAGAATGCCTTGCTTTTTGACGGGATTTACAAGATCTGATTCTGTTTGATGGTGGGCAGCTTTCATCCTAGTTTATCCTGTGGTTCCTGTCAAATATTTTTCCTTCATGTAACCGTTTTTACATTATTTAACAGGAATTATTTCGTTACGCATTATTACCTTATCAGCACATGTATCAAAAAAGTCATATCCGGAGCCCGCCTCACCAATAAGGTGTATCATCCGTGCCGCGTCGGTAATCCTTACTCCTCCCATAACGGTTACCCCTCTTTTAAAGAGCGGTTCAGGATAGATACTTGCCGTGGGACCAACTACAACTATCTCGTTTGCTTTTTCTGCAAGATCCAGTATCGGACCGAGTGTGTGATTTATGAGTGTAACACCAGTAATAATTAATATATTTGCCTGAGGTATTATCTCCTCAAGTCGGTCTGCTGATTCTATCTTGAATGTATCATCCTTGCCGACAACCTTCGGATTTTTTTCAATTACAAATAGTTTTTCCGTAATTTCACTGATTTTCTTGATAAAGGGAGTAAAGGCACCCACCATTGCGACAGTATCATTGCAGGTGATATCTATCAGCTCAAGGGCGTTACCGTATGCTGTCGGTTTATATTTGCAATTATCGTCAGCAAGCAGGACGGCAGAAAGCGCGTTTAATGTTGCCATACCAACGGCCGCTTTAAGGGCATTGTCATCAAGCGCATAATCCATGAGCTCGGTTATCTCCTTGTTAAGCAGTTCTCCTGCTGCTGGCATCTTTGCGTGTGATCGCGGACAGCATACCGCCTCCGGTATTTCCTGAACAGGTGTGTATGACATACCCGCATGTCCGCTCCTTAAAACAACGCCAGTATAAAATACACCTATACGGAGTTCTTTTGGTGTTATATTTAATTGATTTATTACGCTTGAATCCTTAATAAAGTCTATCAATTCCCTCGTAATAGACTTCCCTTTTTTTATATCCTGCATTTTTGTTTACACTCCTTAAATATACAAATTAAATAAGATACAAATTTTGTCAGGTATCCCATTTATATGGTTTTCTTTGGGTCTTACGTGGATCGTATGGTCCTAAAAATTGTATAAATTCCATAAAAAGCTCGGAATCAAAGCAGTTAAGCATGGTCTCTTTCATTTGCACAAGAGCGTTGAATGGCCTTATTGCATCTGAATACGATCTTTTTGAAGTTAATGCATCGTATACATCTATAATACGGGAAATCTTTCCACATAGATGGATCTTATCTTTATTCAGACCATATGGATAACCAGTACCATCATTATTTTCATGATGCTGTATGGTTACAATACGTTCCTCTTTAAACTCAGTACCTGTTTCATCCAAAATCTCTGCTCCATATTCAGGGTGTTTCTTTATGATTTCGAATTCCTCTGTTGTCAATTTTCCCTCTTTATTCAGGATATCAGTGCTTATCTTTGTCTTGCCAACATCATGTAAGAGTATACCTGCACAAAGTCCCTTTAAGTTTGTTACTCCCAAACCAATCTTCTGCCCAAACAAAGTTCCTATGGCTGAAACATTCACAGAATGAGTATAAGTATTATATTCATGGATTGCTATCTTAAGCAGACTTTGTGCGGCTTTAGTGTCAAGAAGGACGTAATCGACCATGTTGTGAGCAAACGCCTTAGTTCTGTCAATACTTCCGGATCGCGGATCTTCAAAGAGATCTTTGACCAGATTAGTGGCAGCACCATGCACGATTTTTGTTTTTTCGTCAGGAGGAATACTTGTGTCGGATATGATATGGTGGAAATTTTTCTCCAGGTAATCATAAAAAGTTTGCTGTTCCTCTTTTTTTATAAAAAGGCTTTTAATCTGCTGTGCCACTAATATTGATTTTTTAGCCTCGTCAAAGACGGCATCTCTCCTGCAATATAATACATATCTGACCTCACTCTTCGTCTCAGCAAGTAAATAAATATCACAGCCAATCGTAGTATTCGTTTTCAAACTATTAGGACTGATTGGTACAAAATTTGGTGGTATATTGGATTCCATACGATATTCTCACTTTGAATTTATTGTCAGGGAATACTAATCCATGAGCTCAGTTATCCCCTTGTAAAACAGTTCTTCTGCTGCCAAGCAACTTTGCGTGTGGTTGCGGATAGCGACCGTTTCCGGTATTTTATGAACGGGTGTGTATGACTTACCTGCATGTCCGCATTGTAATTTTATGATTATCAAGCGTAAATTTAACCCCCTTAATGTAAAAATGCAAATAAAATACTATGGTAAATTCATGGTTTTTAGTTAGATAAGTTTTACTGTTATCAATTAACATCAATTATATCCCATTGTGGGAAGGTTGACTATTCATATCCGGTAGACAGAAAAACGAGAGACTTCCATTTAAGTACTGACGGGTGTCATTTTACAGGAGAAGATGGGCAGTAGAGGGGAGATGGGGGCGATTTAGAGGCTTGATTAAAATATGAACATCGGGAAAGGTTTTTATTAACCTCTTTTTACCCGGATAGTAGTATGTTACCTTTGCCTTCCCCAGTTGACCACAAGGTCCCTGTTCTTTCAATATTTCCCGTTCTCGGACTATTAAAGAGGTCTTTAATAAGATTTCTAGCGGCACTATGCACAATTTTTGCCTTCTCATCAGAAGGAATTTGTGCATCAGTTATGATCTCTTGAGAATTACTTTCTACGTATTCATAATATTTCTTCTGATATCACGTTCTAATAAAAAGCCTGCTGATATTTTTTCTAACAGTTTTTCGCTATGCGTAGATGTACGTCCTTTGTTCTTTACGTGGATCGTAAGGCCCTAAAAATTGTATAAACTCTTTAAACAGTTCTTTGTCAAAGCAATGTAACATTTTTTTATTCATCTCCACAATGGCAGCGAAAGGTCTTACCGCATCTGCATACGATCTTTTCGTGGTTAATGCGTCGTATACATCTATTATACGTGCGATTTTACCGGATAGATGGATCTCTCCCGTATTAAGTCCATTCGGGTAACCGGATCCGTCATCGTTCTCATGGTGCTGTAAAGTTATTATAAGCTCCTCTTTAAACTCAATACCTGTTTCATTTAAAATTTCTGCCCCTAATTCAGGGTGTTTTTTCATTATTTCAATTTCCTCTTTAGTCAATTTTCCCTTTTTATTCAAGATATCAGTGCTTATCCTGGTCTTGCCTATATCATGTAAGAGTATGCCGGAACAAAAGCCTTTCAGGTCATCTTCTTCCAAGCCTATGCTCTTTGCAAACAAAGTCCCAACGCTTGCTACGTTTACAGAATGTGTATAAGTATAATATTCATGTACTGCAATCTTAAGTAGGCTATGTGCGGCATGGCTATCCTTCAGGACGAAATCAACCATGTTATAAGCGAACGTCTTAGTCCTTTCGATGCTTCCGCTTCGCGGATCATTAAATAGGTCTTTTACAAGGTTTGTAGCGGCGCTATGTACAATCTTCGTTTTTTCGTCGGAAGAAAGTCTCGTATCAGATATAATATTTTGAAAATTAGTTTCCAGGTATTCATAATATTTCTGCTGGTCATCTTTCTTAATGAAGAGACGGCTGATATTTTTTTCCAGCAGCATTTCGCTTTTACTATTTTCAAATACAGCGTCTCCTCTGCAATACAAAATATATCGGCTGCCTGCACTGCCTTTTACAAGCAAGTAAAGGTCACAGCCAATTTTTGTATCCGCTCTCAAACTACTCGAATCAATGGGGAAATAATCTGGTGATTTTTCTAATTCCATTTATTAACTTTAAATAAATTTAGTGTCAGAAAACACTAAACCGTAATTTTATCAAATCTTCCTGTCCTTGAAAGACCGCCTGGTTTTTATACAGGATGTGTAAAATTCGCAATATGGATGCCAAAAAGCCATTTGATCTATTTGTCAAACATTCGCAATAAAAGTATTACTTGGAGGGAACGATACCGGTGTATACGTTATAAACTTTTCTGCTTTATTACGTAAATATTTGTATAAAAAATGCTTAGAAGTAGGTGTCTGTCAAATTCCCATTGTAAATTCTACTTGTATATTAAAGAAAGAACTCTCCTTTTAGTTGCATAAAATTATGATAAAAGTCAAGTTTTTGTAGGAAATGATAGCCATTGGAATTACCTTGACATTACATAAGTACTAAAATAGACTACAAACCGTATAAAATCTTCACAGTTGCACTTCGTTTAAATTAGTCTCCAACATTTATTTACTACAGCAAACACTATAACAATCACGCAGAGTATTGGTGATTAAATAGCATGATTTTTCAAACCCTCCAAAATAAGAAACAATATGCAGGAAAAGAATAACGAATTTGATACAGTAAAAATGCGTAGAAAAAGATGGCCGATGATAGTTGGTGTATCCATCGGTGTTGTAATTGGCCTTCTCCTCATCATAGTACTACTAATCCCTACCATTGTGTCCACCGGCATGGTGAAAAGTAAAATTATTAATAGCCTGGAAACCGGTTTGAATCGTAAAGTCCAGATTGATTATATAAATATGAGTTGGTCAAGTGGACTTGACATAAAAAATATTCATATCAGAGAGAGAGATGATCTCCCTGGGGATACGTTTGTAAAGGTAAAAAGGATACTCTGTAATATTGATTTCATGCCGCTTATTAAAAAACAGATAAGAATAAATGATCTGATAATTGACAGCCCGGAGATTGTTATACAGAAAGACAAGCAAGGCGTGTTTAATTACGAAGATAATGGTACGTCTGTAGCTTCACAACCCACTCCCGGAATAGTTGAAAAACCTTCCTCTGGAGTAACCAGAAAATCTGGTGGGAAACCGGAGCATGCACCCCTGGTTATTCCAGCGTTCTTGTCGGATCTCAAAATTAAAGCAAAAGTCAGCAACGGAAAATTCACGTTCATTGATCATCAACTACAGGAAGAAACAAGTATAAAGGATTTTAATACTACTTTAAATATTGATTCCCTGGATAAGCCAATTGAGTTAAATACCACTTTTGACATTGACGCAAAAGGGGAAGTAGAACATGCGGATATCTCCTTAAACGTTTCATTGGCAAAAGACGGAAAAATTGATCCTGGAAATGCAAAAGGAACGTTTAATATGAAAACCGGTTTTGCCCTGATAACAACAGACTTTGATATGGCAAAATTTAGCGGAGAAGGCGGTACCGGTCTTGATTTTTCAATGAATGTAGACTTGGAGAAACTCACCGGAAATCTTGCGGGAATGCTGGGACTGCCTAAAGGTATGGAGGTAGAAGGATCCATCAATTCGAAGATTACAGCAGATGGACAACTTGAAAAAACGATAGGTATAGAGGGAAGTACAGAAATTACAAATCTCAATGTCTCAGGTGGGCCACTTGAAAATAACCCCATACGGCAACCAAATATTACACTGACACAAAAGGCAGACATAGATATAACAAACGATAAGATTACCATATACAAGATCGGAATTGATTCAACTTTTTTAGAAATGTTTCTGGCTGGTCTGGTTACTGATTTAAAGAGTACAAGGAATTTGAATTTTAAGATATTTCTGGATTTAGACATTACAAAACTAATGAATGAAATTGGTGGGCTCATGCCTGACAAAACAGAAATTGCAGGACGGCTACAATCAAACATAAACCTTAAAGGACGGGAAAGTGTAATAAAAGTGAAAGGCAAAACAGACCTAAAGAATCTTTACGTAAAGATGGAGACAATGGGTCCGGTCAAGGAGTCGGAGATTACTATAAACCATAATATAGTTTATGATATACAAAACAGTGATCTTGAATTAAGCAACCTCAGCGTGAATACAGGCTTTGCAGAAATAAAGACTTCCGGTACGGTAATCAATCACGGGGAGATCGACTTAAGCATACTGCTGTCAAGTAATATTGAAAAACTTACACAGAGTCTCCAGGGTGTTGTATCATTGCCTGAAGGGTTAAATGTTAATGGGCAGATCAATACAGAAATCAATGCAAGCGGTCACATCGAAGAAGGGGTAACATTGGATGGAATAACTACATTAGACAGTATAAACGCGACCGGTGGGCCTCTTAAAGATAGCATGATATCCGGCCTTGACCTTAAACTTTTACATACACTTGACTATAAGATTAAAGAAGATTCTGTGAATATTGAAAAAATGGATATCGAATCTGAATTCCTCAAAATGGAATCTAAGGGAGGGATTGCAGGTTTAAGTAAGGAAATGAATGTTGATTACGAACTTTACATGGAAATGGACCTTGACAAGCTTACCGAAGAATTTGCCGGGCTGTTTCCGGTGGATGTTAACATGACAGGCAAAGGTGTTGTTAATCTAGATATAAACGGAAAGCTTTCAGCACTGGAACATGAAAATGTGTATGAAAAGATGGATCTCAATGGAAACATGTTTATGGGTAAAATCATATATGATGCATACGAAATAAAAGATTTTAATGCGGGGATCGCCCTGGATGATGGGTTCTTTACAACAAAAGATTTTTCATTTAAGCTGAATGATGGCTCGGGCACGGTATTGGCAAGCGCTAACCTTAAGGAAGAGAAACCTCCTCTGATTTTCGATATGAAACTGTCCGATGTAAATATTAATCAAAATATGGATTTGCTGGCATACATCGTCCCTGTCCTTGCTGCACCGGATGGCAAGTTATCAGGGCAGCTGAATATGCAGTTCAAAGCAAAGGGCAATGGCCTGGACTGGCAGGATGATTTGAGTAAAAGCCTTAATGGCGAGGGGGAGATTGAGATTAAAGATGGCCACATAAAGGGAGGCAGGGTGACCTCCAAAATCATCAAGGCTTTAGGAAAGAGCGGTGAATACGAATTTGACAAAATTACTACCAGATTTGTTATCAGTGACAGTAAGATAATAAACGATGATATAAGTGTCAACGGTAAGGAGTTTGACATTGGCTTGTCAGGATGGACTTCATTTGACGGACGAATAGAATATTCTGCGGATGCTGAGGCGCTGAGCGAGCATGTTGGTAGAGATGGCAGGAAAATACTAGGAGCATTAAGCCAGGGTTCAACGTTGCCAATAGTAGTGACAGGGACAATAGACAAACCAAAACTTTCTTTTAAATGGCCAAAACCACAAGAAATTGGTAATATCCTGCAGGGAATACTAGGGGGCTCCAAAGACTCAAAGTCTCAAACAGAAAGCTCTGGTTCGCAGGAGAAGACAGAAACCGGAGAGGTAGAAAAAGCAACACAACCGGTGGAGAAGAAAAAAGAGGATGTTGTAGAGGATGTTGTAAACAAGCTCTTTAAAGGTCTTTTCAAATAAAATTAATATTAAACGTACTCTCACTATATCAAGATTATGAACTGGCTGGATTTCACATTGATCGGAGTTATAGCAATGGGAACTCTGTTTGGAATAATTACAGGCCCTCTCTGGCAATTTTACCGAATCTCTTCAGTAATACTGTCTATCGCCGTCTCCCTCTTACTCCATAAAATATTAAGTAGTATCATAAAAGAGATGTTCCGCCAGAAGGTTGCACATATATTAGGATACGCGGTTGTCTTCGGTATTGCTTTGATCGTAACATATGCGGTAGGGAATCTATTCAGAAGATTACTTACAAAAAGAAAATTTGGAATAAGCGGAAGGCTTATTGGTGGTGGCGTCTCATTTACAAAAACCGTAATAACGTGTTGTGTGATTATAGCAGGGGTTTCATTTTGGGGAAATAACAAGACAAGGGAAACAATTGACAATTCCCTGATAGCAAAAAACCTCGATAAAGGAACACAAAAGGTAATCACTTTGTTTCCGCTGGAAATTAAAGATATGGCAATAAATGGAAAAGAGATTAATGACGAGGAAGAAATTAGTGAAGAAAAACAATAATAATTACTAAGGGGAATAATTAATGGCAAAGGCACAAAAACCAGAAAGTTCTGAAAAGGATAAACCCGAGGCTGGGAAAAAAGACCAGGCTTTGGACAGAGCGGTATCGCAGATTGAAAGACAATTTGGTAAAGGTTCAATAATGCGTCTCGGAACTGATCAAAAACTTGATGTACCCGTAATATCAACCGGTTCGCTCTCTCTGGATCTGGCACTCGGCGTAGGTGGAATGCCGCGCGGAAGAGTCGTGGAAGTGTTTGGGCCTGAATCTTCCGGAAAGACGACCCTGACTCTTCACATTGTTGCCAATGCACAAAAACAGGGAGGCACTGCTGCTTTTATCGATGTTGAACATGCCCTTGATCCCGACTATGCAAAAAGACTGGGAGTAGACCTGGACACTCTATTGGTCAATCAACCGGATACCGGAGAACAGGCTCTGGAAATTACGGAACTTTTAATAAGAAGTAATGCAGTCGACGTGATTGTCGTAGACTCTGTAGCCGCCCTCGTACCAAAGGCGGAACTTGAGGGGCAGATGGGTGATTCACATGTTGCATTGCAGGCCAGGTTAATGTCACAGGCACTCAGGAAACTCACTTCTGTCATCTCTAAATCAAAGACGTGTCTTATATTTATCAACCAGATTCGTGAAAAAATAGGTGTGATGTTCGGTAATCCTGAAACAACGCCCGGCGGAAGGGCCCTGAAGTTCTATTCCTCTGTCAGGGTTGACATTCGTAGAATTGGCAGTATCAAGGATGGTGAGCAGATTATTGGAAACAGAGTAAGGGCTAAAATAGCAAAGAACAAAGTGGCCGCTCCATTTAAGAAGGCAGAATTTGACATAATGTTCAACAGGGGCATTTCACGCTCAGGTGATATTGTTGACCTTGGTGTTGAAGCACAGGTAGTAGAAAAAAGCGGTACATGGTTCTCATATGGAGAGATACGACTGGGACAGGGAAGAGAAAACACCAAGAAATTTATTGAAAGTAAGCCGGAATTACTTGAAGAGATTCAACAGGCAATAGCCAAAAAGACGGCAGAAGCGAAATGAAACAGATTGACTCAACGTATAAAACAATGTAGTATGGAGGATTAGATAAAGATTTTGCAGTTTAAATACATTAGTTAAGAGGTGATAAAATGATTGGTATTTCAAAGTTATATTGTGGCACGGTCGAGCCTTCCGACGCATTAAGGTATGGCAGGGATTCAGGTAAATTGCCCTCACATCTTCTACAATTTTCCAAAGATAAAAAGCCTGTAGTTGTATGGAATGTGGGCCAGAGATGTAATCTTAAATGTGTACATTGCTACTCTCAATCAAAAGATATTGAATATACAAACGAATTAAGCACTAAGGAAGCGAAGGCTATGATTGATGGCCTTGCAGAATACGGCGCTCCGGTACTTCTCTTTTCAGGCGGAGAACCATTGATGAGAGAAGATTTGATGGAATTGATTGCATATGCTAAAGATAAAGGTTTGAGGGCTGTTATAAGTACAAACGGAACGATGATTACTGAAGAAAAAGGGGAAGAGTTAAAAAAATTCGGACTCTCTTATGTTGGAATAAGCCTTGACGGTCTGAAGGAAACAAAC
>JABHIW010000106.1 GCA_018670825.1 Candidatus Scalindua sp.
ATCAATCAAAAGAGTCAGAGAGCTAAGAATCAAAATTAAGAATGAAGCTGGTAGTTTCAATTTTGACACTTTAACTCAGAACGATTTCAAAGAACAGAGGAAAAATCATGACTACGCAAAAACCTAACCGGACACTACTGATAAATTACATAAATAAATTAATATAGTAGAAACTTAGATTGCTTGGGTAATTAATTACTATCAAGGTACTTACAAAACTTTTTCTATCTGATAATATTTTAAGTGGTGAATTTCAGCAAGCTATCTTAAATACAACCTTGACAAATCGGTAAGAAGTGTTTAGATTGATAGACAGTAAGGAGTAATGATTATTATTTAACAATTTCAACTCTTAAGTTATTATAGCACTTTTAAAATAGAAGAGTTGTGGAGTAACGATAAAAGGCGGTTTATTCGAGAATTAATGTTTTGTATTTAAAGTAATTTAGAAGGAGGGTGAGAAGATGAAAAGGATATTGTTTCTATTATTAGCAGTAATCGCCGTACTTTGTTTCTCACGGCCGGCAGTGGCGACATTAATTGATAATGGATCTTTCGCTTACGATGATGGGGCTAACCATACAGGCTTTGTCAATTTGATTTATGATGAAGACTTAGATATTACCTGGGTAGGTCATGGCAACTTTGCAGATGAGACAGGGTTTGATAACGGTGGAGTGATGCTCTGGAACGATGCGGTTTCATGGGCAAGTGGTCTTACCATTGGAGGACTTGGTGGCTGGCGGCTTCCTACAACAACATTTGGTATAACTATTGGAGCAAATATAAACGAAGGTGAAATGGCGCATCTATTTAATGATGAATTGGGAGGAACTTATACCCAGAATATTTCAACGAGCGGAGACCCCGATTTAAGCTTATTTCCGGGTTTGATTAATCATGCTTACTTTACTGGAATAGAGAACGGCGGCGGTGCATATACTTTCTCTTTCGGTGCTAATGCGAGTGGCGGAAAACATGACTTGGTCACCAAAAACTCAGGTTGGTATGCGCTGGCAGTTCATGATGGTGAGATTTCAGCTGTTCCTGAGCCCACTACCGTTGCACTACTCGGAATCGGCTTAGTAGGACTTGCTGGGGCAGAAGTAAGACGCAGGCGGAAAAAGAGAGCAGTTGGTAAAAGCTAGATTATTATTGCAAGTTAGCCTCATACTACAAACGTCTACACCCTTCATACGTTGAGGATGTAGGCGTTTTTTTTATTGCCACACTCCAAATACATTTCATCAGTAATACCCTGGTATATCCTTTAAAGAAATTTTTTCCCACATTTCAAGTTTAGGTAGATAGAAGTACCTAATAATACAATAGATTATAAATAACAGGTTTGACTTATTTGTTTCAAAATGGCTTGTTTAAGCCTTGTTATAAATTATAAATCTCATAAATACATTAATATTGTAGTAACTTAGATTACTTAGGTAGTAAATTGTTAGCAAAGTACTTACAGAATATTTTTCTATCTGATAAGATTTTAAATGGTCAATTTCAGCAAGATATCTTGAAAACAGTCTTGACATTCAGGGAAATTTTGTTTAGTATGATAAACGAATAATATGTAATGAATACATTTAAAAATTATCTCTGTTAATGACTATTATACTCTTACATGTAGCAATATTGTGGAGTAACAAATAACAGTTTATTTGAGAAATAATGTTTTGACACCAACATAAAGGAGAAAATAATGTTTACATTTGTGAGGTGTATTACAATAGCGATCGTTCTAATTATGCTCCTGGCTGCTACAAACCGTTTGGAGGCAACAACGATTACCACTGCCGACCTTAACGGTGCCGATTCTAAAGTGCTCGGAGAAACAAATCAGGGAAATACAAACTATGGGAGCGGAAGTGATCTGAACGCTCAGGATGCCACAACTGGTAGTAGTTGGTTGACCTTTCTTCGCTTTGACATTTCTAATGTCTCTGATCCGTTCACTAGTGCAGTTCTCGAATTGACAGATTTTCCCCATGGAGCACAACGAGTGGGAGGAAATTTTAAAATTTTCGGGCTGAAAGACAGCGAAAATGCGGACAACTGGGGTGAGTCGACAATCACTTATCAAAATGCTCCGGGCTTGACATTTCCCAGCGGTTCAGGATTTGCTTCGGATGAGGTTGACCTGGCCAAGGCGGATGTTCTCGGCACGGCGGCACACTTATCGGTTAGCAGTTTCTCAAGCGCAGCATTGATTACATTTCTGAATGAGGATACAGACGGGCTTGTGACATTAATCTTGTCCGATACGGTGGTTGATGGCTTCACTGCCTTCTTTTGGGCTTCGAAGGAGCATGCCACGCTCGCCGCACCGACGCTCGTATTTGAGGCCAGCGGTGCTCCAGTTCCAGAACCCGCAACCGTTGCACTACTCGGAATCGGCTTAGCAGGACTTGCTGGGGCAGAAGTAAGACGTAGACGGAAAAAGAGAGCAGTTGGTAAAAGCTAGATTATTAATTGCAGGTTTAGTCTCATACTTCAAACGCCTATATTCTTCATATAATGAGAATGTAGGCGTTTTTTTTATTACTATACTCCAAATACCTCTCATCTGTAATACCCTGCTTTATCCTGATAATTAAGTCTACATATCAAGAGTAAATGTGTAGTAAATGAGAAGAGTTGTAGTCTCTTGTTTTCTCGATTAGTATTCCCTCTTTTTTATTGATTTATTAATTTAGGCAGTGTAGGCTTTCGCATATTTCTACATTTTTATTTATTAATACTCATCGCAGAGAAGCATGAAGGTATCAAGCACAAAGTTGAACAACCTGATATGACACTTGATTCGCTCCTGGAAGCAGTCAAATTGAAATGTAAAAATTGTTGCTCGGTGATCTTCTTGAGGTGGCAAAATGTAAGATTGAAGATTGCCCACTATACAAATTTCGCACGCTGAAAAAAGATAGTACATAAACTACGTAAATCCCACATCACATACATTAAAGTCAGGATGGTGGCAAATACTCGTACTGACAAAGAAACCATATGAGACTTTTTTAATCAGAAACAACTGAGAACTTACATAGCGTAGAACTAATAAATTATGATTTTCACCTCAGGAAGCAAGTAGTTATAAATTCTAAACATGTCAAATGAATCAATAATAATAAAATGCTTCAATTGTGGTCAGACAAACCGTCTTGGTAGTCATTTTCAAAATACTGGTATTACATGCACAAGCTGTGGCAAGAAGATACAACCCCTCATTTTTGATAAAATATCTGAAGTAGATAAAAGGGGATTTCATGCGCTCCTCGGATATTTTTCAGTCATCGCCTTATCAGGTGTAATGGGTGGTGTGATGATGGCGCACGGCTGGAGCATTTGGTTCACTTTTACCATGTTGGGTGGGATAGCTTACCTGATAGGTAAAATATTTATGAGCAAGTATAAGGTTGTCGAAATAGAAGAATACTTACCGGATAAACCAGAGGATGACAATCCAGATACTCATTGTTCCAGCAATTTTGATCGCCTGGTTGTCGTTTCAATAAACGAATTACCTGAAAAAATAAGAAAATGCCTGAAAGATGTATCCGTAGTAGTAGAAGAGAGGCCAGGCCCTTTCGTGATAGAAAAAATGAAATTAAAATCAAACCATATATTACTAGGGTTATTTCAGGGGGTACCTTTAACGGGGAAAAGTGTGTGGCATTCCGGTTCTATGCCGGATAAGATTACCATATACCAGAAAAATATAGAGGCCATCTGCCGTTCTGATGAAGAGATCAAGAGTAGAATAAAAAAAGTAGTCCGTCACGAGGTAGCACATTTTGTCGGGTTTACTGAAGAACAGGTAAAGTGGTTGGGTTATTGATTAATGCGAAGGTGAGGGGCATAAAGAAAGAATTGGAAGAGAGTAAGAAGGAAGGAAAAGGTTTGTAGTAAGTATATTGCCATAAATTTTACTATTAATATTCGTTGCTGATTATTACTTAACCAACAAATATAGGAGGCATATCTTGAAGTACGTTACTCTGCTTATAATATGTTTATTGCTATTTTCAGGCTGCTTTGCATCACAACCAAAATATATAAGATTATCACCTGAGCTTCCCACATCTATGTCTGACAAGGAACTGGAAGATCAACTTGAACATTGCAAAGCCGAATTAAAGAAACCAGAACATTATATACCACAAAATAGTGAAGTATTTATACTTGAAGAGAGAATAAAGGATTTAGACTCAGAGATATCAAAGAGAAAACAAAAATGAGGTCTGTCAATAAAACGATTCTTACAGGATAACCTCTATTAATGTATTAAACTTCCTCTTGATTTTGGTAATTACCTGAGTATTATAAGCTTGGTCTCTATTCTATCTACCGAATTATCATACCACACATATATACACCATCAGATGATGGATATGCTTTTCATAAAGTAGGTCTGTTTAAACAGGGATGTAACTAACATAAACTATCTTGCTGCATCTCCATAAAATCGTAATATGGTTTTCCAGACGTTATTACAATACTGATAAAATCTGTTAAGGGAAAGGGTTTTTTCCTTTATGAAACAATATATTTCTTTAATATTTATATCTTCACTTTTGATGTTCTCTCTAACATTTGGTTGTTCTCCCTCTCATTCTAGAAGAACTCATAGAAAAAGTAACATAGTCGGAGTAACGGTCGATGACCAGGATGCTTCTGTCGAGATACGAGAAAAACTTGATGATAACGGAAATGTAATAAAGAGAGGTTTTAATCATCCATATTACTTTACAGAGGTAGGACTCGCTTATATCCTCTCTTCTGTTTATTACAAAGGAGGTGCATATACTACAGGTAAAAGAGAAAAAATGGTATTTCGAGAGGATGAACTACAGAATATCATACCTCCGATTGTAAGTGCATTCTCAATAGCTAACGATTCTCAAGATATTTTAGTTTTTTCTCGTCCTCATAATGACATTCTGGCTAATACTCGAAGTTATTTTAGTATGTTTATGATAAACAACGAACTTAATATTGCTTTTAGTACAATCAATAGTAAAAAGAGCTGGCTTACTGACGGAAGAGCAATCCAAATGAACACTTACTCTAGAGACAGCAATAAGTATATATTTAAAGATCCGCTCGTTGTAAAGAGAGGTTCTCGCTGGAGACTTTTTCCCATGGAAGGACAACGTTTTGCACTGGGACGTCCAAACTGGCTTATTATTGACTTGAGTAGCAATTTGTTTGGTATGGCTGACAGTGATAATGTTAGTGATGATTCAATTGATGCTGGCAGTAGTGTAAGATCCATTGAAAGAGAAGTTAGAAATAATGAAAATGCCGTAGAAAAAAAGGGGAAAAATCAAAGTGTACGAGACAAACTACGAAAATCTAAAGTCCTGAAAGATGAGGGTTTAATTTCAGAAGAAGATTATAAAAAGAGAAAAAAAGAGCTTTTGGGTAAATTTTTAGAAAGTGAGATACAACCTTGATAAGTAATATCAAAGAAAAAATAGTCAAGACTCCCCTTGACGGCATAAGACAAGTATAATGTTTTACTTACCTTAAAATACATTTCACTCAAGTTTTCTTTCATAAATTCAAGAAACGTATTGTCATAAATCTCATAAAAGAGAAATTAAGTAAAGTATGTATTTGCTGTTGAACAAATTTAAGTCTGTCATTATTTTGACCTTGAATTAACCATGTATCGTCACTATGATACTTAGCGCATCAAACAATCCTTATGTCAAGCCCGCCAAACAAACTTTCGGACAAGCCCGCGTGGCTCAATGGTAGAGAACGTCACTCGTGAACCCATCCAGGTACTTTTCGCAAACTCTTTAAAACCAACATAATACGTTATATATTATATACTTATAACTATATTTGAACTGGCTCTATTTGTACCAATTTGTACGACTTATAGTCGCAATATAGTCGCACCTACTTCACCATGATGGGGTGTGGGTGAAGTAGGTGTATTTTTGAGTTATCCACATTTGTGAAAAATTTATATTTCTCTCACACATTATTAGTACCACATTTAGAACTTTCATTTATTAAGTGTATCAAGTGGTAAAATTAAAATGTCACAGGCAGTTGTTTGCCCTATATATATCAACATAGCCTTGACAAATATGCCTAGTGTTTGTAGGGTTAAACAAGTGTTGATAAATGGCAAACCTTCAAGTGATTAAGGTTTAGTTATTGCTACTGTATATCAATAACTTTCACAATATTAAATTTAGTTCTATGAAGAAACTCACTCCATCAGACGATGGAGATGTTTTAATATATTAGAAGTGATGGAACTTACGTGTGGCGAGACACGCACTACCACTTCGTCATTTCATTTCTTGACTTATTGTTTTTACAGCGAAAATGTCTTGTTATGCTGCCTGTCAGGATAGAATGATCAAAAATCCTATGGATTAAAGAGGCAGGCAAGCGGGAGTAATTAAAGGTTGGTCAGGAGGTAATCAATGGAAAAAAAGATAAGACCGGCAAAAGAATTATATGAGAATCTTGTCCGCGATTCCTCAGACATAATCATTTCTGTAGATTTAGACCGAAAAGTTATAGTTTTCAATCCGGCAGCTGAAAAAGCATTTGGCTATACAAAGGAAGAGATAATAGGCAAACATGTTAACATGCTTTATGCTGATCCATCTCAGGGCTTACATGTGCACAAGGCAACAAAAGAGATTAGTACGTTTGAGGGAGAGATTGTAAATAGAAGGAAGGATGGAAGCACATTCATATCCCAACTTTCAACAGGAGTGTTACATAATGAAGATGGTAATGTTATCGGTGTTATGGGTATATCACGTGATATCACTAAGAAAAAACTTGAAGAGGATGAACTGGCTAAATTACTCCAGAAGAGTCTACTCCACGTACAGCAAGCTCCACTTGCCGTTATAGAGTGGAACACAAACTTCGAGGTTACAGAGTGGAATCCGGCTGCTGAAAAGATATTTGGTTATAGAAAGGAGGAAGCCCTCGGACACCATGCTGAATTTATCATCCACGAAGCCGCAAAAGAGCATGTGGACGTGGTGTGGCAGAGCCTTCTGTCTCAACAAGGAGGAATGCGAAGCACCAATGAGAACATTACCAAGGATGGCAATATTTTATTTTGTGAATGGTATAACACACCATTGGTCTCTGAAAGTGGAGAGGTGTTGGGAGTTGCCTCTCTTGCCCATGATATTACGGAAGTTAAGCTGGCTGATGAGAAGCTTAAATTACTTAATGAAACTCTTGAACAACGTGTGGCTGAACGTACGGTTGAGCTAAAGGAAAAGAATATTGTATTAAAGAAAGAGATTGCTGAACGTGAGAAAATGGAAGAAGCACTATTACAGTCGGAAAAATTAAAGTCTATCGGTACAATCACTGCCGGAGTATCCCATGAGTTTAACAATATTCTTAGTATAATCTCAGGTAAAGTGCAATTACTGGAGATGGACTACAACGACAATAGTGAATTGATGGGTGAATTTAGTACTATTATGAAGGCAGTAGATGACGGGGCTGCAATAACCGACAATATGCTTAAAATCACTAAATCAAGTGATAGCACTTCGGCATTTGTGCTTTCTGATTTAAACGAACTTATAAAGCAGTCAATAGAATTTACAAAACCCAGATGGAAAAATATGGCTCAGATCAATGGCATAGGCTATATTATGGATCAGAGAGGCATGGGAAATGTTTCTCTGCTGTTGTGTAATCCAATTGAGATAAGAGAGATATTTATAAACATAATAAACAATGCCATGGATGCTATGCCTGATGGTGGTAGTATTTCATTTTGTACATGGAGTAAGGAGGATACTTTGTTTGTAAGCATTTCTGATACAGGCAAGGGCATGACCAAAGAAGTCAAGTCTTATATGTTTGATCCTTTTTTTACTACAAAATGCCCGGAAGGAACCGGATTGGGCATGAGTATAGCTTACGGTATAATAACAAGGCATGGCGGTAAAATAGAGGTGGAAAGTGATCTGGGGAGAGGCAGTACGTTTACCTTGCAATTTCCAACTACCAATAAAAAAATCAGTCCAACGATGACACTGGAACTGGAACAAGAAATATACAAAAAGAATCTACGCATCCTGGTGGTAGAAGACGAAGAGGATTTATGCGACATACTGGATAAATTTCTTTCCAGAAGAGGTTGCAAAGTCAAAATTGTTGATAATGGTGCTGGTGCTATAAATATAATAAAAGTTGAAGATTTTGATCTTATATTGTGTGACCTGGGCATGCCTGATGTCAATGGATATAAAGTAGTCAGGGCTATAAATGAGTTAATAAAGAGGCCAAAGATTGGCATAGTCACAGGCTGGGAAGCGGATCGCAAACTGTTTGATAAAGAAGATATGAATGTAGATTTTTTTCTCAAAAAACCTTTTAAACACTCAGAGTTGGTTAAACATATAAACGAATTGTTTGGTACGGATAGTTGAGGGTAATAATCATAACCACATTTCAACAGAGTGGGCTTGCAGTGCTGAAGATTTTGCTGAACACAACATAACTACTCAAATGACAAAAGGCAGACTTGTTATCATTTCTCTTAAACACCATTAACATATCAAGCGTAATCTCTTAAACACATGATAGTAACCAGATACCTAGGTTCACATCTAGAAGATATTTTGACGAACTGCCGCTTAAAAGTTTCTAGGGTAAGCAAGCTTAACGATCCATTTGAGTTTAGATATAAAATTGTTGGCAAATTAAAAGGAGATGTAGCTGTCGCTTATTATCGAAGAAGATTAGAGAATGAAGAATTTATTCGGCAAATTAGAAATCATAATAAGTTTCGCGGGATGAGTGATTTGGGAATAAAACATTACTTTCAAGAAAACATAACAACAATTATAGATACTCTA
The DNA here is from genome assembly GCA_018670825.1 of Candidatus Scalindua sp. Classification (GTDB taxonomy): domain Bacteria; phylum Planctomycetota; class Brocadiia; order Brocadiales; family Scalinduaceae; genus Scalindua. The sequence goes on from JABHIW010000106.1 coordinate 8,874, forward strand.
TTAGATTCAGAGACTGGTTCGAACAAACAAGTCATTGACGATGTGACTGATACGGCAGATGGAACAGTTCGTGTTATTTGTTTCTCAAACCCTACACAAAAAAAATGGAAGAGATTTTGCTCTGGTCACATTATACACAAAATCACAAGGGTTTTAGGATTTGGATTAATCTTTCTCTTATAGCATCACTGCCAATTACAACCTGTGATGTTATTTATAACGATGATTTGCTATCGATAGATGTTAATGACCTATATAGTGGGAAGGATGTCTTGCCTTTTTTAAAGGAAGCCATGGTGACCAAAGCAAAGTGCTGGAATTATGAAGATGAAGTAAGAGCGTTCACCTCAAAAGAATATTGTAAATTAGAAGAAGTTGGTGGGAAAACCTTAGAATACATAAATATTTCACTAGAGTCAGTAACCAGAATTGATTTTGGAATTAGATTTCCTATAGAAGAAAGAGACAAACTTATTGAAAGACGAAAGGTAAGGGGTTTATCTGGAATTAAGTTTTTCCAATGCGGACTTAGTTATGATGAATATGCTATCGAGTATGAAGAGCTATAGGTAGGATAAGGCATTGCACATAACCCAAAAGGTAATAAGAACTACCTTACCCCAAACCACATCTCACCTGTAACACCCCTGTGAATCCAGATGTTTAAGCTCATTTTTCCTATTGCTTTTACACACTAACCTTTTTATCATACCGCTATATCTACCTAAGTATCATACCACACAGAAATACATCATCAGAAGATGGAGATGCTTTTCATAAAATAATTTTATGCTTACAAGAAAGTGAGTGTATGGGCTTTTCCACTGCCGTACTATAAAGCAGTAATCTCGTTTTCTGGATATCATTACGATAGTGGTGTTATCCAGAAAGGATATAATAACTTATTATGTATTTTTGTTTTAAAGTTGCTCTGGCAATAAGTGATTTTCTATCATCTTCTCTAAAAAACTACATTTCTTGAAGGAGATATAATATAATAATGAAAGAAATTGTGTGCAGTAAATGTAAACATTATTTTGTGACTTGGGATCCGCTTCACCCAAAAGGTTGTAAAGCATACAATTTTAAGACTAAGATGATTCCCTCTGTTCTTGTAAAAGAAAGTTTAGGATTTGATTGCACGTGTTTTACCCGTAAAGACTATCAAAAACCTAAAGGCACATATTTATGAACGTTTGTACGGCACGAAGAATGAATAAAGGGATAGATGTCGGAGGCCTGGGATCACGAATAATAATAAAATTGTCTATGAGTTGATAACATGGTGAAATCTAACAATCTCATTAACACTTACAATTATATGTTGTGCTATGAAGCAAATATACATGACCACATACCCAGCAGGAACGATTTACATTGGTAAAGATAGACAATACTCAAATAAAATTAGGTATTGAGGCTCCTAAGGATGAAAAGAAAGAGGGTCAGATCCCCCTGACTGCATGTGGTAAGCAAGTATATTCTTCTATCTCAAACCAAATTTCACAAAATCATCTATAGCAAATTAAAGATACTTATGATCATAAAGCACTTCAATGAGAAATTAATCAAAGTATGTATTTGATGTTGAGTAAATCTAAGATGAACATTATTTTACCCTTGAATTAACTATGTGACGTTACTATGATGATTAGCTTGCTTAAAGATATCTCCATACCGGTAGTTACAAATAATTCATTCAAATAAACATTGCCCGCTAAACAAACTTTTGGGCAAGCCCGCGTGGCTCAATGGTAGAGCACGTCACTCGTAAACCCATCTGGGCACATTTTACAACTCCTTTAAAACTAACATAATACGTTATATATCATATACTTATAACCATATTTGAACTGGCTCATTTTGCCTCTATTTGTACCAATTTGTACGACTTATAGTCGCAATATAGTCGCATCAACTTCACCATGAGGGGGTATGAGTGACTTAAGTGATTTTTTGAGTTATCCACATCTGTGAAGCACTCGTTACACCTACATATCAAGAAACCTCCGGGTTATGAGCCACATAAGAGGCATAATCTAAAATAAACAGAAATAAGTAAGACGTTATTATTGTTGGCTTTACGGCTATTCGGTAGTAACGTCTTACTTGCTGTTTTCTACTGTTTTCTGTTGTCTTGTTAGAAGATTGTTAGAAGAAATGAGCTAAGGTGAACAACGGCCACTCTGGGTAGTTAGAATCAGTTAATTCTCTGAATGAGCCCCGTCCAAGAGAGCGTTTGAATGGCATTCTAACAAAAGTGTGTTATTATCATTTTGACCTATTTTGCATCCTTACTTCACACCCAGACCTTTTATTCAAATACATACAGATTTATTACATATCAAGCGTAATTTGGTAGTGAATCTGAGATGCTACAAACTCTTTTTTCTTCCTTGACTTCAACAGTATATAACAATACCATATCGGATGAAGTGGATAAGTTATCAAAAATGAAGTTTGTTTTACAGGGATGTAAATAAATGAACTTTCTTACCAAATATAGCTATTCTCGAATAATAGAATCTTGTCTCATTAAGATGGATATTAGGACAGCTCAGGTTGAGTTGTAATCATCCCTGAAATACAAAAAAATAAAGACTAAAAATAGAAAGATATATTATGCGGTCAAGGAGAGATCTGCCCCCTCTCTTTTATAATGGCCAAGGAATTAGAGGCTGAAACGGAATAAAGCCAGTTACAGGTCTCTTGAATAAGAATATTAAAAAATACGAGAAACATTTAAAAAAAACATGACAAAACAGAATAATGAAAATGAGTTGACCAAGAGGCAGTTGAGGGAGCTTTAGGAATCATAAAGAAGTAAATGCAGTAATAGATGGTGATTGCTTCTATTAATTCTCTTAACACTGCCAGTTTCATATTTGAGCAAGATACTCCTAGGAGTGATAAGATAATCGACCATCTTTGTACAATTAATGAGATAGAGGAAAGAAGCGGGCCGGATTTTCTCCATGAGTTAAATGATAACACAGAGGAAGAGATTGAGAGTAAAAGGCTTGAAGAGTGGGCCCAACAACAATTTAATTGACTATCGCTGTAGGCAAGATAGAGAAACAATCTCCTATATTCATGAGTTCATTTCAAGTAAAAATAGTCGGGGACTTCTGTAATTTACGGTGTATTTATTGCAGAAATCGTGATTTTAATCAAAATAAAAGTACAGTAATGTTGCCTGAAACACTCGAAAAACTTTTTGTTTTTCTTAATTTATTACCTCAAGACAGAGTACGTATAAACTGGAATGGAGGTGAGCCCTTGCTAGCAGGTAAAGATTTTTTTAGTCGTATTATAAGGCTAGAAAAAAAATACACTGGTAAGGTGTGGCTAAATATGATTCAGACAAATGCCATGCTCGTAGATAATGAGTGGGCTGGATTATTTTCAGCAAATGATTTTCGTGTAGGTGTTAGCATAGACGGGAGTAAAGAAACTCATGATAAGAATAGAAAAAACATTGCTGGTCAAGGAACTTATGAAAAAGCAATGTGTGGTGTAAATATTCTTCGTACACACAATATCTATCCCAGTACTATCTGTACTATCACCAAGAAAACAGTCAAGTATGCTAAAGAAATATTTAGAAGCTTAATTGAAAATGGATTCAAAAATTTGGCTTTCAATGTCTTTTACAATACCGCATCGGATTATAGTGAAGACATCTATAGTTTAACAGATAAAGAGTGGTTAAACTTTCTTACAGAAGTTTTTGATGAGTGGCTTATTCTAAATGATCCAACGGTACGAGTGCGTGAAATAGACGGTATTCTCGCATGGGTTAAATCAAGATCAGCTAATAATTGTACATATAGGGGAACGTGTTATCAGTGGTTTGCAGTCGATTATACTGGTGACATATATCCTTGCGAAAGATATGGTAAAATAACTCGTTTTGGAAGTATCAATTCGTACGAGACATTTTCAGGCACAGTAACGTCATCAGTACTTACTAAATGGAGAAAAAATATTGAGGTTTTGCCACAAAAATGTCAATCTTGCAGCTTGCAATCTCTATGCAATAATGGTTGCAGTCAACACAGAGAAGCTGATACTCAAGGTGTGCCTCTATATACTTATTGCGAAAGTAGGCTTGGTTTATACTATTACATTCAACAAAAATTAAATTAGAAAGGAGGTGAGTAATTATGTTGACTAGTACAATTCTAGGTAAAACAGAAGGCGAAAAATGTCTTTTATCTTCTTCAAATCTAGCTTTGGAAGGAGCATTCAAAAGAATTGATAATGATGCCAGATTTTTACCAAATATTTCAGAAGACACAGAATATGGCGATGCTGGTGCTGGTGATGATGATTACGTTGATTGTCCTGGTGAATAGATTTATGTGTTGATAAATAAAAAGACGTGGGTTAGTAAGCCCACGTCTTTTTATTAGCAATGTGGATAAAATATAAAAACTTTAAACTTACATTATTGGGCTGAGAAGTTACCTATTCAAAAGGTAATAAATGGGACTATTCACCAGAATATAATTACAATTCGACTTATCGTGTTAGATGGTGATAGCGACATATAGACACGAATCAGACCGTTATAAATTAATTTAAAGCATCCTAATCTGGAAGGAGTTGAAGATGGCTAAATGTACTGATTGTGATGGTACTAGGGTATTTGGAGGAGGTGATGGTGTATGTAGTGAATGTCATGGAACTGGTGGCACTGGCAACCCTTTGGATGCGCTGGCAGATGCTATTAACATCCTATCGGATGAATCAACGAAATGCCATAAATGCAATGGCTCAAGGAAATGCACTACGTGCAATGGAACTGGGGAGACGTAATGAACCTAAGCCACAAACTAAATTATAATACACAGGCATAACGCCAAGGGAACAATTATACAAGAAAGAAACCTTCGCCATCACTGCCTAAGTTAATGTTGCAATTTCACTATTAATATATTCAACATGACTACACTTTACTTTTTCTGGTTTTATCAGTTAAGATTTTTAATACTGATATAGAAACATTAGAAAGGTGGTGAGAAGGATGGAATTAATCATGAAAAGAGAACAAGCAGGCAAAGTGCTAGGCGGTGTTAAATTCATGCTGGCTGCACGAGTAGAGTTAAAAAGTGAAGAACAAGAGGTTATCAAGAAGTATAAGGCGGATAAGTTAATATTGCATAGTCGTAAACCTTCATACACAAAGGCAGCATTAGGAGCAGGAGGTCCATTGATAAAAGTTGTCGGAGGGAGAGTTTTAGATAAGAT
>JABHIW010000086.1 GCA_018670825.1 Candidatus Scalindua sp.
ATTGACCCTGTGTCAGTAGGTCTCCAATCTGTCTCCCCAGCATAAGTTGCCTTACTTACACAGAAAAGTAATCCCACGACCATCAGCGATAAAGATGCAATCTTCAGTTTACTAAGCATTCCACTTCTCCTTTCAAAATTAAAAATAAAAAACAATCTACTATTGCGGTAATTCCTTCATTTCACGCAAAAAAGTGGCTAAAATCAACCTCTCTCAATTTGAGATATTCTGTCAGCCTGAAATACAAAATAGTTCAGAGATTATACCTCAAAACTTGTTTTCGTCAAGTGATTTTCTGTTTTTTTGATGGGAAGTAGCTAACTCTTTTCTTGCAATTTAGTTATAAACATTCGATTACTATGATCGATTGATTATTTGATTGAAGCTCTCGTAAGAAAAAGTCCTTTAGCATAGGGGTGATATTGTCTCAGACATATAGTTATATATTGATAGTATAAACGTTGGTATGCTAATGAACGTTATAGAGTGTGGTAATTTTATCCGTTTGTTATAAATAATTGTAAATATAACTGTTTTTTTCATAATTTAATAATGTAGTATAGAATCTACAAAATGAATATACTCTTAATCAATTAGCACAAAACAACTAATGATATATTCACAATTAAAGATCTTTTAGTTTTATTTATAAAAAAAACGAAATGACAGAAAAGAAGAGTTTTTTTAAACAAAAAAGAGACTTTCTTAAGAATTATGAACCTTTTTCCTTATTGTCAAACAATCTTTTAAAGAAGATTGTATCTAAGCTTCAAGTCCAATATTATGGGGTTGGTCAGACTATATGCGAAAGAGGACAGAAGGGAAATTGTCTGTTTATCATTCATTCCGGCTCCGTAGTAGAAACGTTAGTTGATAGCAGCGGTGAAGAGATTGCCGTGGCAATGCTCAGTGAAGGGGATTGCTTTGGCGCTATTTCTCTCCTTACCGATGAACCATATCTTGCAACCAAAAAGGCAAAGGAAGATGTTGAACTCTTTGTAATTTACAATGATGATATCCAGGAACTGATCCAAAAAAATCCTGTTTTGAGTGTATATTTGACGAGAGTTGTTTCAATGAGAATAAAAGCCTTCTTTGATTTTTTTAAAAAGGAAAAAATCAAGATAGTTGAAGTAATTGAAGATAAGTTTGAAAAAGAGAGGAAATTAGACGTAATAAATAGAGTAACCAAGCTTTTCCACTCATCGGAAGACATTAATAAAACACTCTTGTCAGTCGTTAAGGTCGTTAACAAGGAAATGAAAGCGGATGCGTGTTCTATCTACCTAGTTGACCGGGTTACCCATGATCTGGTGTTGGAAGCAGCAGTTGGTTTTGATGATAAAGCAATGAAAAATGTAAGAATGCGATTAGATGAAGGTGAAGGGGTTACCGGGTGGGTAGTTAAGAATGGCGGACCGGTTGCTCTTGAAAATGCCCACACAGACCCGAGAGTGAAGTTTATAACGGAAATCCATGAAGAACGTTTATCCTCACTCTTGTCTTTACCATTAGGTGAAAAGAATGATGTTATCGGCGCAATTAACATTCAAACTGTTGATGAGAGAAAGTACACATATGACGATATCAGAGGATTGACGATTATGGCAAATCACATTGCCCTTGCGATTTCCCATGCACGTCTTAAAAGAAGGATACAGATTGCAGAGGGAATAAGTGGCAGGCAAGTTCCGGATAAGCCGGGTTTTGTAGGTAAAGGTAAATATATTGACAAAATAAATGCTTTCGTTGAGTCCATGGCGTCAGTCAATGAACCGGTATTGATAGGCGGTGAAGATGGGACCGGAAAAGTGCCTATGTCAAAGATCATACACTACAAGAGCAAACGTCATAAAGGCCCTTTTGTAGAGTTTGATTGTAGAGACATTGACAGTGAATCATGGGGTGAAGAGCTTTTTGGATATGAAAAAACTCCTTACGTAATAAACAGTGATGACTCAACAGGGAAAGATTTACAGGACAATTTATCTCCACAAAAAGGTATTGAAACAGAGGATATAGCAACACGTCTGGGATTTATAGAGCTGGCTGATTCGGGAATGATTTTTTTGAATCATGTTGATAAGTTGAATCAAGCAAACCAAATCAAATTACTGAACTACCTACAGGAAAGAAAATTTAATCGTGTCAATGGGAATGACACCATCTTTTCGAATGCACGAATTATTACATCTGTGTCTAAAGACATTGCTTCGTCTATAGAGGAAGGTAAATTTGATAAGAGTCTATATAAGATATTAAGCAAGAATCACTATCAATTAAAAGCTCTTAGAGATCAGAAACGCAGTATTCCAATGCTCACAAAAGACTTCCTTAAGAAGATCAGTCGTGAATTGCACAAAGATGTGAAAAATGTATCTGACAATGCGATGGGAAGGTTGATGAGTTATGATTGGCCGGGAAATGTTAAAGAGCTTGAGAATGTGCTGAGACGCGCAGTTATCCTGGCAAAGGGTGACGTAATTACGTCAGAACAAATCTTTTTTGGCATACCAATGGGAGAAAAAAAATGGTCCTTTAATATTCTTTCATTTGATGCAGTTAAGAGTTTTTTAAAGAGTAAGTTTTACCCATCTGGTCTTCAGGTTTTAGGTTCACTATTTCTTGTAATTACACTTCTAATGCTATTCACGGGACATAAAGAGGGGCAATTAAATTTTATAAATATATTATTCTGGTCGGCAGGCATATTTGGTATGTACTTAATAACTTTTGTTTCCGGAAGATTTTTATGTGGAATATGTCCTTTTGCTGCGGCTGGAGATCTGGTGAAACGATTTAAAAATTTTAATCTGCAAATACCAAAGGTACTGGTTTTACACGGAAAGTATATTACCATTGGACTAATAATATTAGTCTTCTGGTTTGAAGGCGTCACATCAATTCCACACTCTTCGACATTAACGGCATACTTGATTATATTTATTCTTTCGGGAGCCGTTATTTCAGGCTTTATCTTCGAAAGAAGAGTATGGTGTAGATATGTTTGTCCATTGGGCGGTTTGTTTGGTGTTTATTCACTTGTATCAATAACTTCTTTGAAAGCAAACAGAAGTGTATGTCTTAATCAATGCGAAACTCACGATTGTTATCTGGGAACACAATTAACAGAAGGTTGTCCAATGTATTTACATCCATATGGGTTGGAAAATGGTAGAGATTGTGTTTTATGTATGAATTGTTATAAGAATTGCAGTCACAGTTCTATAGAGGTCAATCTTCATGTGCCGGGAAGTGACATAGGTAACATGTCCAGCAGATCATTGCCTGAGTCGTTACTATGCTTATCACTATTGGGTATACTATTAGTAGAGTATGGGAGTCTCCTCAGCATAGATTCTCAGTGGTTTCAATCTTTATACCGCCTTATTGGAATCAATCAAACCATACTTTACACCGTAATATTCATCTCTGTATCTTTTCTCCCATCTGGTTCTATCGTTATCCTTGATTATGTATGCAATAGATTTTCGTTTGACAATGTGAAAACAAGAATTACTGACTTCGGATATGCCGCTATTCCGCTTGCGCTTATGGGACATCTTGCTTTTTATTGGAACAAACTTAAAGCAGATTTCTGGACGTTGATGGAGATAACAGGTCTTTATCAATCGGTAAGAGTTGAAAATGAAGTTTTGCTTGCCAACAAAATAGGGGATATGTCAGCAATTGAACTACTGTTTATACTCGCGGGGGTACTGGGAAGTGTTTACATTTTTTATCTTATATCAAAAAAGAGGAGAGATGTCTTAACAAAATCGACAATTGCCTGTTATTTTTCTGTTTTTGCTGCCTTTGCATTTGCATTCATATGCATATTGTAGAATATCGAGTTGTCTAAGATAGAGTGATATTAGGAGTGTTCTCATATCTGAAAATAATACATTCTTTCATCTTATTGCTTTTCAAGCCACGGGAGTAGTTTTTATTTAATATTGACGATTGCCGGATTATTTTTTAGAACCGAATTATGAGCAAATATTTCTGTTTTTAAGCTTCCTGGTGATATTAAATCTATATGGAGTCTAAACTTGTGTATTATTTGCAATGCAGTGTATGAGTTGCAAGTTACATTATTTAGCTACAGACGTTGTAGTTGATAATATATCATCAATTCTACATTTGTTGCGTTGATCCTTAGGCCCAAGAAAGCAGATAAATTCTCTTAACAATTCCTCATTAAAATAAAGCGGATTCTCTTTTTTTAATATTGACAGTGTAGCAAAAGGCTTCATTGCGGCCGCAAATGGTCTGTCGGAAGTCATTGCATCATATGCATCAACTATCCGAGAAATATGTCCAAATAAATGGATGTCGCTACCTCCGATTCCATAAGGATATCCTGTACCATCATTGTTTTCGTGGTGTTGAATAACTACTTTCAAAGAGAGTCCATCAATGTCACCCATGAGTTCTAATAGATCCAGTCCTGCTTTAGGGTGTTTTTTGATTATATTAAACTCTTTACTCGTGAGGTTATTGTCTTTGTTTAGGATATCTTGAGGGAGTATTGACTTACCGATATCATGCAACAGCAGACCTGTACCCAGACATTCCAATTCATTTGGTGTTAAGGAAAGATATTTGCCAAAAAGCAATCCGATTACTGATACGTTAATAGAATGCGTATACGTTTGATAATCTTTGGAAGTAACTTCAAATAAACTGGAGAATGTGTTTTCATTTTGCATAATATGGGTAATCGTATTACCTACCCATGTAGAAGCTCGTCCGATATTCTGACCGGACTTTGGGTCATCCAAAACGTCCTGTGTTAAATTTTTTGCAACCTGATAAAGCACTCCTGATTTTTGCAAAGAACTTTTACTACTATCTTCAACAATGCACTTAAGATTTTTTTCCTGATACCTTAGATATTTATCAATATCTTTTGTAGAAATATAAAGCCTTTCTGCATTCCTGTTTAACAATTCCTCGTTTCTTTCAGGGCTGAATTGTTGATTCCCACGGCAGAACAAGATATAGTTGGAGCGTCCATTAACGTCGCTTTTCAAAAATACATCAAACTCTATCTTTGCGTTTTCAACTAAAGCATTTATTGATATGGCAATATATTCGTCCATTTATGAAGGTGAGGTCAATTTTACAATATTAATTAATATTTAGAAAAGCACTAACTCCCTGCTGTTACATATTCCCTGAAAATGTTTTCAGCGTTTGCTTACACTCTGAGAGCTACACTTCGCTAAAATTGTGCCTAAATGATCAATATATAGTAAAACCAAATTACCCAAAGGAATAATTCATGCTAAGCGCTTACACACTAACGCATTACAGGGAAGGAGCATATTGTGGCATTTACAATAAAATCGTTTTTATTATATATGCCGCTATTGCATTGTTTATTATATCAACGTTTTATGGGTAATTATTTCCGCTTTGAGTATTTTCAGGAAGGTAGAAAAGAATGTGGAGTTCAGGCTTCGTAAGATAAAACAATAGATATTATCTTACCTTTTTGATTGTGTCTCTAATCATACTTTTAGTAGGGTTATCTGATTTTCCCCCAAATAATGGAAACTTCTCAGACCATAACCTTTAATAGTTTTCATATTCGGTTCTATATCAATTCCATTGATTCTCACTGTGGGAGAACCAGTAAAATGCAATCGCTTCGCATCTTCCGATGTCTCAATTAAAAGTAAGCTAATGTCTGTGTCAATAGCCTCCTCAGCAATAATCTCTTTAATATAGTCTCTTATAGACGATAAGCCGGGACTGTTATCAATAAACATTACTCCAATATGACGACATTCCTTGGAGTTTGCGTTATCGTAACCATTATTGTATCGTCATTGTCCTTGAATCCTTCTCCAAACTTACCAATTAAGTCATCATTTATGGACAAATATAAATAAGTACCTTCCTCGCCATACAAAACATCTGAGGATCCTGACAAACCCATTGATATAATCCTATCTTCACCTGTTTTGCCAAGGAGCATGCCAATATTCTCTCCAGGTAACGTATAACTTTCTAAAGCTGGCACAGGTATTCCGTCAGCATTATGTCCATCAGGAAACATTGTTGTATTAAAGCTCCAGTAATCGTCCTCTTTTACTTTCCAGGTAATAATATGGTTTTTCTTAAGAATTATGTCTGTCAGTTGCCATGCCTCGTTAGCTTTAACAAAAGCAACTTCCGCAGAAGCACATTTTGGGTTATCTACTATAAATATCGAGGATATCAGGATAGCGAACGCAATGATCTGAAGTAATTTATTCATTATTGTTTATGATTGTGTATAGAATATTTTGAAGACATCATTATACTGTCCAAATAAATTATGTCAACTTTCATGGATAATCTCACTCTCAATTTCAGCAACAATCTATAGCTCGCACATGTTCCGGCTGATCTTGTTTCCAGGATACAATTTGAGAATATTATTACAGAAAACTATCTGAAGAAAAATGTAAAGTTTTCGCTTAAAAAACCGTCATACTTTAATCTTGTCTTTCCGTCAACAAATCCGGGTGTAATATGTTCATACAATATATCTTCTTTCTGTTTTTCTTTACGATCATCGTAATCCCATTTTATGTTTAATGTTAATAAATTCAAAGTAATGTATTTAAGGAATCTTGATACTTCGGAAACCGGATCTTGCAGAAGTTTACCATTTAACACAATCTTTGTTTCACTGCATGGAGCATATCCCAGGGCAGGACCTGCAATTCCATACATTTTTTTTACATTAATACCATCGTCATACAAAATCCTTGATGTCGAAATAATCCTTTGAACACCTCCACTATGTCCGCCTAAGATAACAGAGTCTCCCTGATTCACATTACATTTTAAAACAATCTCTGCTGCCATGTCATAGGCATACCCATGAGATATATTAAACAATGCCCACAAAACATCAACATTACTACCGTACCTATAGGGTATCACCTTTACATAAGTGTTGTTCTTATTTCCTTTAACGGTTAGATTCGTTTCTTCAAAAGAGGAATTGTCAGACAGGTAAGAAGGTTTGTCTTGTCGGTATTCTTTGGATCGTCTCCTTAAATAATCTACCCACAATGACATATTCTGTGCAGAGTTGTCACCGCCAAAAATACCCCTAGTCAAAAATAACTTATTTGCAGCAACACTATCTGTTCTGTTCCACTGGTCAAATATCGATCCTATAAGAGGAATTTCTCCTAACAGGTTTTGTGTAGTTGCCACCATTCCCTGATTACCATCCACCCTATACCGGTATGTGAGTGCGGTAACTCCGTTCCGCCAGTCCTCAACAGCAGCTTTAATACCATCAAATTTGTAAAATGGGACCTTTTTTTCAATAAAGATATTTTCATACAGTTCCTCTTCCAGAAAGGAGATCGGAGACTTGATGACCTCCCCGGCAAATTGTTTGAGCCCGATAATGGTATCTATCAGAAGTGTGTATGGCAGTCTGAAGCAGTCCGCGGGACTATCAATTTTATAATCAATAAAAGTTTTTCTTCCCCTTTCAAGGTCACCGCTATCTTTATTGTCATAGCCCACATAGTCCCATCCGAAAACATCTGGCGCCTTTCTCTCTGTATCTTCATCACCTCCTATATAAAATGTTAGAGAAGTATCCTCTGAAGAGCCCATCCTGTCATAAACGTAGGAAAGCAATTTGATACCGCTCAATTTGTCTTCCTCGACAGCTGTTTTCATCTCCTCGTATAGCTCAGCATGATCTGGTACTAATAAAACACCTGCATCATTTTCAAGTGCGCTCAGGAAAGACAAGTTGAGATTACGCTCATAAATAGGTTTTAAAAAACCTGGCTTACCGAGTTTTTCCTTAATTTTCTCTCCAGTCAATTTTTCATCATTTACCTCACACTCTTTTTTCAAATCATTTATGGATAAAAGAAGTTGATCAAGCCGACCCTCGCCGTATCTTGCAAGGCATCCCGGGAGTATGAGAAATAACAGAAAAATAGAAATGGCGGACTTAATAGTTATCATGTACAAATGCGGTGTATAGCTGAAAGCTTTTAAATGTCTTTTAAAAGCTTATTAGCAGAAGATTTTTCGATAGTGTCATTAAACATTTCCAAAGTATTTGAAAATATTTTTAATTCCCTATTTTGTGCGACAGGTATATCGTCAGTCCCACTTTTGTCTAGTGCATTAATTACGTGCTTTATGGTGAGTAAATTGATAGTACATGCAGGCTGGTACGCGAACTCCTGGTCCTCTTCAGTATTTGATTCGGCAGCAACTCCACACTCAACTAATTCGTAAAGAATTTGATGTACCAGCCGAATAGGTATTTCCAGGGCATGGGAAATCTGGTTTGCCGTTAAAGGCTTAACTTCGCTAGAAAAATTCTTTGTTATTAAGTACATTATATGTAAAGCAAGTAATCTCTTGTATGAGATACTTACACGCGAACAATCCGGCTCGAATTCATACGTATCTATATTCTGAAGAGCAAAAGAAATTTCTGCTCCAAAAAGAACGATTAACCAGCTAATCTGTATCCATATCAGAAAAAGAGGTAATGCCGCGAAACTTCCATAAATAGCATTATACTGTGCTACACCAACCTGGGAGTGGATATAGCCCCATTGTGCAACTTGATAAGTAATGCCAGCAATCACACCTGCTATAAGGCCGTACAAAAATCGAACCTTCGTGTTCGGCATAAAAATATATATAAAAGTAAAAGCTCCACAGATTACGCAATAAGGTAATAGCTTGAATGTAAAGAATATCATGGGACTGAAAAAACCTAAAATTGCAAACTTTTCGGTGATGTGGGTTACCTGAGTAATTATGAATACGGTAAGACCACTTGACACAATAATAAGAACGGGACAGATAAGCATTATAGAAATATAATCTGTTATTTTTCTTACCGTGCTTCGTGATTTCTTTATTCCCCAGATATCATTGAATGAATGCTCAATATTACTTAACAGCTTAATTACTATCCAGAAAAGCACAGCCAGGCCAATACCAGCCACCACCCCTCCTTTGGTTTGATCGAGAAGCGAACGAGCAAATTCCATAACCTGCATGAGCACTTCTTCCTGACCGGGAAATTTTTTCAGAAGTTGCTTCTCCAGGGCCTTATCAGAACCAAACCCCTTTGCTATACCAAATATCAGAGCGACAACAGGAACAATTGAAAGTAAAGAGTAGAAAGTTAGAGCAGATGCCCTTAAACTACACTTATCTTCATAAAAACCGCGCAACGCTAGTATCACAACTCTAAGCTGTGTAATGAAGAATATTTTTTTACGAGGATGGTCTTTGAGACGGATTCTCCATATGTCAGTTGTTACATAATTGATAATTTCTGATAACATAGTTTTCATATGATAAGAAACCTCATTAATAACGTAATGCGGCACAGCCGCAATCAAGTTTGAAGTGACTAAAGTGAACTAGAATGCCTAAAGTTAAAAAGATATTTTCCCATAACTTTAGCTCACTTTAAGCTTTAGGCACTTTTGACTTTTTGTTGTTATTCTATAGTATGGTGAAATGAGTTGTCAACCGTTATAATTGATAGCCTGATCAGGTCGCTATCTCCAAAATCACCATCCTTTGAATCCGCTCTGGATAACATCACACTGAGCAGAGTCGAAGTGTTATCAATATTGAAATCCCTATACATAATATTTACAATTACATCAAGGAGAAGTGAGATGAAAAGTTATCGAAAAGAGCTATGGTATAATGTAACGAAAAGAAGAGAGTTTATAAACATTACTCCTCAAGTCAATTCCTGTCTCAAAGAAAGTGGTGTACAGGAAGGCCTCGTCCTCGTTAATGCAATGCATATTACTGCTTCCGTCTTTATAAATGACGATGAGTCCGGCCTCCATCACGATTATGAGGAGTGGCTGGAAAAGCTGGCGCCTCATGAACCGTTATCACTATATCGTCATAACAATACGGGTGAGGACAATGGAGATGCGCACCTTAAGCGACAGGTAATGGGCCGTGAAGTCCTTGTCGCAATCACAGAAGGCAGATTGGATTTTGGACCATGGGAACAGATTTTCTACGGAGAGTTTGACGGCAAGCGAAAAAAGAGAGTCTTGGTGAAAATTATTGGTGAATAAAAAGGCATGTGATGTTAATTGATACTTTTTTCAGTTAACAGTTTAAGGCTCGGTTTCCGGCAGCGCCAACCCCAACCGTTCGTGACTTGGTACCATACGGAATTGTGGTTTTTTGATAACATTTACACCGACAAATACTTCCATACTTTTCAGGAAGATACGGCATTCCTCGCTGAGGTGTTTCAGGTGTAGCCGTTTACCGACGTTAAAGTATCTGTCGGACAGCGATTTGATTGCTTCAAGACCTGACTGGTCGCATACCTTCGAATGTCTGAAGTCTATGACTACATTATCAGGATCCTTATACGGGTCAAAAGAATCAAGGAACTTTCGCACTGACCCAAAAAACAATGGACCTGACAGGCCGTAGACACATAACCTTGGTGTGCTTACGAGTGAGTCTAGCTGAATATTCTTACCGCTTTTCCAGGCAAAAACCAAAGCGGATACTAATACGCCTGCAGCCACCGCAATAGCGAGGTCGGTAAATACCGTAACTCCTGAAACAAGAACTAAGACGAATGCATCAGCACGCGGCATTTTGTGAACGATACGGATGCATGACCATTCAAATGTACTTAATACAACCATAAACATAACACCTACCAATGCGGCAAGCGGAATCATTTCAATATACTTCGATCCAAACAAAATACATAAAAGGAGAAATATTGCGGCTGAAATACCGGACAGTCTACCACGTCCACCGGAATTTACATTTATCATGCTTTGCCCTATCATGGCACATCCTCCCATTGTACCGAAGAAGCCCGACACAACATTTGCAATACCCTGTCCAAGACATTCCCTGTTGCTCTGACCACGGGTCTCCGTTATTTCATCCACCAGCGATAATGTCATCAGGGACTCTAGGAGACCGATGGCAGCAAGAATAAGAGAATACGGCCAGATGATGCTGAGTGTGTGCCAGTTCAGTGGGATCATGGGAATGTGAAATTGTGGTAATCCTCCGGCAACAGAGGCCATGTCTTTTACCTGTAGCGTATTTATATTGAATCCAATTACTACCGCGGAAATCACTAAAATAGCGATCAGTGGAGCAGGAACGGCGCGTGTCAGACGCGGCAGAAAATAGATGATAACCATTGTCGTCACAACCAACCCGATCATAATCCATAACGTTGGTCCCTGCATCCATGTCAATACATCCGCTTCACCAGATAACTTAAAATGTCTCAACTGAGAGAGAAATATGACAATTGCAAGGCCGTTGACAAACCCCAGCATTACCGGATGAGGCACCAGGCTGATATACTTACCCAGACGCAAAAGCCCTGCAGTGATCTGAATAATACCCATCAATACAACTGCTGCAAACAGATACTCAACACCGTTCTTTGCAACAAGTTCAATCATTACTACAGCCAGGGCTCCTGTAGCACCCGATATCATCCCCGGCCTACCCCCTCCTACTGCCGTGATAAGCCCTACTATGAATGCCGCGTATAAACCGACCAGCGGTTCTACACCGGCAACAAAGGAAAACGCAACCGCCTCTGGAATTAATGCCAGCGCAACAGTCAGGCCGGACAGGACATCGTCCTTTATATTTACATGTCTTTGAATATAAAAGTTAAACATGGTATTACAAACGCAGCAATATTATTCCCAGTATTTACTAAAATTGATTACTTAATGGAGTACAGATGTTTTATGCATACAAAAAGCAGAGGAGTGTGATATGTTTTCTAAATAAATCACCTAATCTGATAGACAGAAAAAAATGTTCAAGTGCAGAAAACTCCCCGCACCCAAATGGAATTCAGGTGAAAAAAAGTTCTTACTAAATTTATGCACACAAAAATACAAAAAAAAGGATTCTATGGTATTTAATTTTTTGTGTCAATAGTAATGTTTCATTGCATCCTCCGCATATCTACGGTGAATCTCTTTTTCCGCTTGATTTTGGTATTTGACCTTACTATTAAAAGATATTTTGAACTTTATGGTTGTAAGTATAAGCGAAAAAAGGATCCACACTACATATTAACTCACCTAAAAGCCGAAAGAGTTGTCATTTATACCAGAGTATAGTTCAATAGATGTTGAAATAATAAAAACAACATGCGATCAGTTAATATGAATAGGAATGAATATTTTGGCGAATGTCAGCATGGTAAGATTATATGATTCACTTCAGGTTTGAAGTGGAAATGCAAAACTCGTACAGTATTACACGTAGCCATTTTTTATATTATTTTATAATCACATTGTGCAATAAGTAAGATCCACCTTCATTATAAAAGTTTCACCACTACTTATGGAGTAATCCGCCTCTGTATTTTTTATCGGTACTCTAATCCTTTTAAAATCTTTACTTGAATTTCTCCATTAACACCAAAATGACAGATTACCAAATTCCATATAAAGACCTGTTTTTAAGTTCATGCTATCTAAATGCCGGTTTCCATTTTGACAGTAATTAGGTCTCTTCCATACTTGTCCTGAATTTCCAGTTAAATTTCAGTTTTGACAACGTCTATGGGTCTTTCGACACTTCACCAATAGTTCACTTTTGTTAATCTCCTTAAAACACACTTGACATATCTTCTATGCCTTTTTCCCTGGACGTTTACTACCATGACTCTTTATCACAGTAGTTCAGAGCGGCTTGAGACCTGCTCTTAAAATCGATATCGAAGGACCTTCTCTCATCTCTTGTATCGCATCAAACAACTTTCGTGCTTCTCACTCAATTGATTGTTCTTGGCACAAAATGTGGAGCCCATATTTATCAATTTGGGAAAATGTAATTCACAATTACTTTGACACCATCCACTTGCAGATTCACCCGACAATTCAATCTTTACAAATTTCATTCTTGAACGAATTAATTTTAGCATGGCAAAAGGGATATGGTTGACTGCTTCGTTTGATTTGTACTCTTATCTGTTGTTAATTATTTTACTCACATAGTATTTTTAGATATGCAAGGGGGAGTATATCGCCGAAAAAATGGTAGCCTCAGGTAAAAAGCTTAGAATTGCATGTCAAAGACAGAGAGTTATTGATATGATTGAATTGGCTTACTGTAGGGAAACTTAATACTCTTAAGAATGTCAATTAAAATTAGAGAAACCATTTTAGTATTCACGGTACCGGTAATTTTTTTTGGACTAGTTGAAGGAGCGGCACGCTTATTCAATATCAAACATTTAAGCATTGATGGTTATAACTCGAACATTGATGATTATAAATTTAGAAACTCAGGTAGTGGGATAAAACCGGACATGGTTCTTAATCATAAATTTGTTTCTAATATGAGATTCGAGGGAAGAGACTTTGCAGGAAATCCATATCCTTTTTTTACAAACAAACAGGGATGGGTTGAAAGATATGATGTTTCTTTAAAAAAAGCACCTGAAGTTTTTCGGATTTTCTATGTAGGTGATTCCAATACTCAGGGCTTAGTTCCTTATGAAGACAAAATGGTTGAAATAGTTGAAAAAGGGTTGAATAATAAATATCCAGATAAAGAATGTGAAGTGATCAATACCGGGACATCAAGTTATTCCATCATTATTTATTATCTACTCATTAAGAATGTTCTTATCGAATACGACCCTGATCTGATAGTTATTAATGTTGATATGACGGATATTCCCAACGATTATGTTTATAAAAAATTTGCTGTATTTGGGCCGGACAAACTCCCTACGGCAGTTTTACCTGCCGACACTAACTACAGAAAGTCTTATTATCTCACTCCAGAGGGAGTTGTTAGGATTTCTCCTGCACAGAGAATGAGAGAGTTCCTGGCGTATCACTCACGACTATTTAATCTACTGGAAAGGATTATAATAAAATTAATTCCCCGGCCTGATGAAAATGCTAAGTATGATAATTATCAGCCTGCAAATTGGAATGCATTTAACTGGACCCCAGAAATTAAGAAAAATGTGGCATATTCTATGAATCTCCTTGGTGAAACTATTAAATTTTTAAAAAAGAGAAACATAAAAGTGTTGATTACAGGAGTTCCTCACTACACACAATTCGTTAAGTACACTAAATTTCCCGTTACAAGAATGGCCACTAATCATCGTCCACATGATGTCCTGAAAGCTACTGTTAATCAGTTTGGGGGTAGTTATTTAGATTCATATCAAATTATAAAAGAGACCATAGTCAATTATCCACAAGGCACTTATTACCCCAGCAAAGATCCTACACACTTTAATATAAAGGGCCAGCATATTTGGGCCAAAACGCAACTTCAATTTTTGACGGACAAACGTAATAATTTACTTTCTTTTGATGAACCGGGAAGTATAAAACAGTAGAGAAGGTAAATTATCTTAATATTCTGAAATTGAAGAAGTATTCGTTTTCTAAGCATTTAGGTTGTCTTTTAATCTCGTGCTAAATGCTGGCGTTATTAGTAAAAATATTGCCCAATTCCTCATATTATATAACAAATTTGGTAAAGAATATTAAAGGTGAATTATTAGAGTTTATAATTTTTTTAGTTATCTTCCAAACGGCTGTCAGCCTTTTTCCATTTCTTTCTCACAACAAGTATTTCAGAAATAAAGCGCATATAGCGTGTATTCTCAACACCGGTTCTAAAGAAGTCGACAAGGTTCTTTAAAAATCTCCAAGGCCTTAACACAATAGATATAATGTAGAAATTAATAAAATACCAACGCATAAGACGAGAAAGCGACTTGTCTGAAATATTTTTACATACTGATCTACCGTGAAAATCAAAAAAATTAATCATGCTGTCTCGTTTACTAGAATTATTACTAATTATCTTTTTTTTCAAGAGGTTATCGTAATAATGTGTTCCCGGGTACGGGATAAATTTTGATACTGTTATGTCATGAATCCCCATAACAGCTAATTTCCTGATCAGTTTAAGTGTCTGCTTTAGACTCTGTTTTGTATCCTCAGGAAAACCAATAACGACAAAACATCCAACCGTAATCTTTGTCTGGAGTATAGTGCGAACTGCATTGTAAAATCCGGGTAAAGAAATTTGTTTTTTTATTGTTCTTAATATTTTGGGAGAGCCGGATTCTGGGGCAAGTGCAAAGTTCTTTAGCCCGGATCTCTCTAATGTTTTACAAAGTTCAATATCAATTGCCTCACATCTAGTGCCTGCAGGCAACTGATAATTAATATTTAATTTTCTATTTATTAATTCATTAGCAAAACTCAGAACTTTAGACCGATTAATAATGAAAGTAAGGTCCATAAAAGTAAAACCGTTAACATTATATTTATTAATTAAATACTCCATCTCATCAACAATGGATTTACCGGATCTCATAATGTAGCGACGCCCCCACATACCTTCATTTGAGCAAAAAGTGCATGCATATGGACATCCCCGGGAACCAAGAATGGGAATTGAACGTCCCAGTTTAATTCCTGTGACCTGGTTATGTTCTATGTAGTCTGTAATTGACCAATTATCCCAATCTGGGTATGGGAAGTTATCTATTGCTAAAATTCGCTTTCGCGAACAATTGGTTACTAATTCACCATTATTATTTAAATAAATAATTCCATCTATGTTATGCCAATCCAAATCACTGTGTATTTTGGTAACCAATTCGTAAAGCGTTTCTTCGCCTTCGCCATAAACAACAACATCAAACAATCCATTACTAAATGCGCCTTCCGGAAGAGCGGTTGCATGTTCACCTCCTACAACGAAAATTGCATGAGGAAACCTGGATCTAGCCTTTATTGCCAAGTCCAAAACCAGGGGCCAGCAATGTGAAAAATTACAAGTAAATCCAATTATCGTTGAATTTTCTGGGATTTTGTCAATAATTTCATATTCGGAAAGGCCTTGTATCGCTATATCTTCATGGTATTTGTACTTGTTAATCTTCTCAAGGTTTTCACCGCATCCATCGATTGCAAAGTAATCTATCCCTTTTGTTTTTAAGAAACCACCTATGTAAGCAAGTCCTAGTGGAGGTGACGGCGTTTGAATCTGGATTCCTCTTAGAACTTTTAAACCTTGATGATTAATCAGTGTAACCATGTTCTATTAGTTCCTTCATATAAGGTCCCATTTTTTATTTAGAAAACCATATTTTGTTTTGCAAAATATAATGTCTTGCTTATCAGAAAAAGGATCTATGATTTAGAATGTTTTTGTTTATGCTGAAGTTTTAGACGATAAAATGCTATACCACACATGCGAAACAGTAGCATTGCATGTTTCCATCTTTCAATTTTAATATCCCCATAGGTACGGTTACGATAACGAATCGGCAAATCTACTATTTTACGGTCCAGTTTGGAAGCTCCAAATAGAAGATCAAAATCACCAAAAGGATCAAAATCACCAAAATAATCTCGACTCTGAGAGATCAATTCATAATCTATTCTCCAGAGTACCTTTGTACCGCATAGAGTGTCCTTTATATGTTGGTCAAGTAACCAGGAGAATATGGCGCTAAATGTCTTATTCCCAAAATAGTTGATCGACCGCATAGCCTTGCCCTCGAAAGGATAGACAAGTCTGCAACCATTTATAACTTCACCTCTTCCCGTCGATATTGCTTCATAATATTTAGGAAGGTCCTCGGGCGGCATAGTAAGGTCGGAATCAAGAACCATTAAAATATCCCCCTTTGCCCTGGAAAATGCTTTTCTTACAGCATCTCCCTTACCAAACTTCCCTCCTTGTGAGATCAGAAGGATACGTTTCCAACGAGCCGAGTGTTTAGAAATACCGTCATTAATGGCCTCTATTGTTCCATCAGTAGATTCTGCATCAACAAAAATTAATTCAGTCCATTTGCCCATCTTTGGCATTCTCTCAAAACAACCCGGAATATTACCTAGCTCATCACGTGTCGGTATTATAATAGAAACGGAATACTTATTTTTCCAATCAGCGGGCAAAGCCGGTTGTGGCCTAATCACAAGGTATTGCCACATACAAAGATTTCTGAAAATTGGAAGAATCGCTAAGACTCGATTTAAAAAATAAGAAAACAACGGAACCTTACGAGGAAAAAGCATGCGATAACCACGAGAAATTGTCTCAAATCCACTCAGGTAAAAGAGGTTTTCCATATCATGGACGGACAACCAGTTGCTCTCAGGATTTGGTGTTTTCATACCTGCCCACTCACCAAACTTTAGAACAGGTTCCCATAGATAATTAAAAAAGTTACATATTATACGGGTTCCCGGGTGGCAACACGATTGTAATTGTGTCAAGGTGTTTTGAATGTCATCAAGGCTTTCAAGCAGATCATACATAATAATATAATCGAATTTGCCTGAAACCGGCAAATCTTCAGCATCGCCTAAGATAAAATGACATTCGGGATGAAGCATCCTTGCCTTTTCAATATGGAATATAGAAAAATCCACCCCAACACCAAATGAAGGTCTTAAGAGTGCTAATAGATCTCCTTTACCACAGCCAAGCTCCAACACACGTTTTCCAATAGGAATATGGAATGTATAAAAATCCCTTAAATCCTCATGATAATAGTGATTGATTTTTGAAAATTTTTCACGTGTGGGAGCGATCTGATCAAATATTTTTCGTTTTTTCGAATTAGTCATATTATGTCTTTTCTGCAAATTTATTTTTAGACGTAATATCTGAAAATTTTGATTACTACAACATGAAATGAGGACTTTATCAATAGTTTTTTGTGTTGTTCTTTTAAATTAGGGCATATGCCATAAACGGAAATTAATAAAGGTTTTCTTGTTTTTATGTGATTTATTGATATTATTTCTGATTCTACAGACTATCAAAATTAATCCCGGGAAGGTGCATAATGGGTTTTGCCAATAATAAATTTTCTTTTAAGGGAAATTTGAAATTATTAATTCTTGTCATTCTACCTGTCGTCCTTTTTGTTTTATCTATTTATTTGACTTCAAGAAAAGGGCCATACTATCTTGGATTAAACCTTGATCCGGAATATGTATACCTTCTGAGTTCTCTCGAACTGTTGCAATACTCCCTGAACCCCTTAAATTTTTCATCTCCATCTCATACCGATCACCCTGGAACGACCCTTCAAATTCTGGGAGCATTGGTAATGCATATAAAATACAGCCTTACCGGTATTTTTAACACCGTTCATGATTTGACCTACGAAGTAATAACCAATGCCGAGGAGTACTTAAGGGTAATTAACCTGGCATTAAATGTCCTTATTGCAGCCTTACTTTTCGTTGCAGGATATATTACTTACCGGTTCCAAAAAAGCTTAACTCTATCTGTTTGTATGCAGTTAGTGCCTTTTTTATTCAAACCTCTTATCTTAAGTATTACCAGGATAAGTCCGGAACCCATGATGATCCTTGCCATTATAGGGATTGCAATAGTCCTAATTCCAGTGTTTTCACAAAAAGAGTTTGATGAATTTACACCTAAAAGAGGTGCTGTTTTTGGAGCAATTATCGGATTTGGTATAGTTACAAAGGTGACGTTTTTCCCATTGGTACTTCTTCTATTGATACCGAAAGGTTGGAGAGAAAAACTATACGGATTTGCAGGTTTTTTGGTCTCCATCGCAATTCTTACAATACCAATATGGAAGAAGTTCGGTGTAATCTGGAATTGGTTATTAAATATTGCTACCCACAAAGGACGTTATGGGGGAGGAGAAGCTGGTGTACCCAATCTTGAAATTCTGTGGAAAAGTCAAAAAATGCTGTTTTTCCAGGAACCATATTTTTTCGTTTTTACAGGGCTTATGGTTCTCTTTTTAATATATTTGTATATTAAAAGAAAATCTCTAAACGGTGTTTTGCCGTCTAAGAAGATTATAAAGATCGTATCCATTTATACCGCTATTCTAATTGTTCAAATCGTCATAACAGTAAAACATCCTTTAACCCGTTATATGCTTCCTTCGATGACGATGATCGGCGTCATCATTTTCACACTGGTTAGTATTTTGAAAGCATACTGGCCAGATGATAAAAACAATAAAGTCATTAAATATATCGTAATTGGGGTATTGCTCATTTTTATTACCTTTTCAGTTAAATCTGTTATTGATAGTATAAATGCCACCAAAAAACACCAGAGACATTATGCTGATGTGAAAAAGCTCCAGAAATTTCTCAAATCATCTTATCCTGATTCTACCGTGATCTACTATTATCGTTCGTCTTCTCCAACCTATGCTCTGGCTTTTGGTAATGGCATAGTGCACAAACGATTTTCAGATATTTTGCATAGACTTTACCCCGAAGCATATTTTTACCACAAATGGGGACAATTTTTTTATAACTTTGGAAGTGGTAATAGTTACGATAAGTATGATTACAAGAGTTGCTACGACAGGTTAAAAGCCGGACTTGATAACGGAAAGTCAATATTTTTGCAGGGAGTACCTGTAGGAGGTAATTTTACTGTTGATTATACTCCAAAATACATGATTGAAACGGAAAAACTAATGGTGAATACCAGAGAGGCTATTTACAGAATTCGATCGTTTAAGAAGATTGATCGCAATAACTAATAATAGCTCTAGTTTTTTCTTTACAATTACTCTTCCTGAACAGATCATACCCGTCCGCCCCGTCCCCGCCTAAAAACAATGTTGGGTTTACGAACGGACTTCCTCATTAAGGATGGCAGTCGGCCAAGCCTTCCATTTCTTCTCCGCTCTTTTACTATAGCAGATTAATTTAGATCATAATACTCAATAAAACACTTGAATTTTATTAACACTTTTACTAATCTTACAAAATCTATAAAATGCAATTTTCTGTTATCTGTTGGGAAAGTAGAAAATGCTCGAAGCTTTTCCAAAAGAGCTTACAATATTCCCTCATTATAAAATAAATCCAGATTATGTTCTTCTCGTTTGTCTCCTTGCTTGAGTTGACGTTGTTGATTACTGGCAGCATACTGTTGTTCCATCGGTGGGGATACAGTATTGCCGAGACATTGTCAATGGCAATAGTCGTTACTTTGATGGTCCTTTCGTTGATTTTCCAGTTCTCATTTTTACTGGGAATTCCATGGTTGTCCTTCATCATTGAGGTGATTTTGGCGGCAGGTGCATTTTTGATGATTTCCAGGGAGCACCATCGATTGACTCATATCTTCAAATCTCTTCTTTTGTTCATGCGTTATAACATGGTGGCCAGTGGAGTGGCGGTTTTATGTATTGTGTATCTGGGGTTTCAGGCACTCTTGCTACCTGAGGGTAATTTTGACTGCATGCGATATAATTTGACCCGTGTTCTATTATTTCAACAGGAACGCAGCCTGTTTCTGACTAATATCACGGAATTTCATCAGGCGGTTTTCCCGGTTGGCGGGGACATTCTTTCACACCTGTTTCTCCGTTACTATACGGACTATGGCCTTGCAACCATCAGTTTACTGGCCTACCTCAGCATCGGATTCGGCGGATATGCCCTGGCTCGAAAATATGCATCTTCGAACGTTGCCTGGACCGTTATGCTGATAGTCATCAGTTTTCCTTTGCTGGTTCGGCAGGCTACGGGAACAAAGCCTGATATTCTTGCTACCGCAGTAGTTGTCTTGTGTTTCTTGTCCGGGAGAGGGATGTTGCAGCGTCCAAATTTGAAGGACGGGCTTCTTGTAATACTCGGACTTGGTTTTGGATTGTCAATTAAGACTACATTCATAGCGTTCTTGGTCCCCTTCTCTATAGTATTTGCCTGTCTCTTTCTTAAACAATATGGATTGGGACCGATCCTTCGGTTTCTGAAACAAAGATGGGGGTTGTTCATTGTCATTGTTCCTGCCGTCCTGGTTTTTTCACAGTTCTGGCTCTTTATGCACAACTATATTCATTGGGGACACTGGGCAGGGCCAATAGAATTTGTCAGTCATCATAAGAATCAGGACGGTTTGTGGGGTGCAATAGCTAACCTTCTCCGTTATGGTGTTCAGAGTGTGCATCTGATGACGCCGGTGGATGCTCTATCAGATTGGTTAAGCGGGCTAAAGATCAGTGATCTACTCGAAAGGGCCTACGAAACATTATTGCATCCAGTGATAGGGGACTTAGGGGCAGCATATTCCAACAATATAGTGAAGTTTGAGTTGAGTGATACTTGGACTTGGGGTGATGGTCAGAATGGCGCCTGGTTTGGGCCTTTCGGTTTTCTGCTCGTGTTGCCTGTACTGGTTTATACCTTGGTGCGCGGATCGACTTATCTACGGATGGCCAGCATTGTATTGATAGTGTACGTTGCCGTTCTTTGCTGGCAGCTAGCGTGGATGCCGTGGAACTGCCGGTTTTTTGGGCCTGTATTTGCAGGTAGCGCTGGCTGCCTGGGTTATTGGTTGGAAAAAAGGCAGAAAATCTGGAAACCAAGAATACTGCAGATAGTGGCTTTGTCAATACTCGTTTACTGTTGTGCTATCAACCAGGACAAGCTTCTAGTAGGACCAGGGCATTTGATGCTAAGTATAAAACAATTTACACCCGCTCCGGGACTTTTTGAGCATGGAATATGGGCTCAGGCTGATTGGGGACGTGACCGGTTTTTCTATGCAAGAAGATACTACGGAAACAATAGAGTCAAAGAGTTTATTGACATAGTTAAACCAAATGCGAAAGTTGCCGTCGTGGCGGCTGGACAAAGCTGGCTTTTTCATTATATGCTATATCGTCCGGATGTTCATTTTGTTCCGCTGCCAGGAAAGGCAATTACCGGTAAAGAATTGGATGCGGATTCACTAGAAGGGTTTGATTACCTGCTGTGTATAAACCGCTCATATGAAGAATTCTTTCTTCCCGGGAAGCATGAATTACTTCAGGAATACAAACCTGAGAAAAGGATGTGGGAGACACCGCTCGGGGAATACATCCTGCCGGGGGGGCTGATTCGGTTGTAATCAGCTTAGAATTTCTAGTATTTATAATGCTCTTTCGTGTGCTTGTTTTGGTCGATAGCCTTTTTTGCCTGTATTGCGATTTAGTTCTCTACTAATAGTACTTATACGTCTATTGATTTTATTTAGCTGTTTCTGTCTTGAAATTGCTTTTTTTGAAACTAGGGAATAGATAGAGGAATAATCAGTAAAACTCAAGTTATTTTAATAGTCTATTTACGTAAGAATATTTTGAAAGGTGAGACTATAGCTACCATTTCCCCCTTTTTCTAACGGAGGGCATACTTAACCTGCTAATAAAAGTTTTATTTAATCCTAATTATTCTATCCCAGAGGCTCCCCGTATGATACTTTATGATCAGCCTCAGGCGGGCAGTATGGTCGTACATATTCCCTTTTCCAAACCGATTCCTTTATCTTTTCTACAATGTCGTACACTACTGGCACCAGTATAAGGGTGAGAAGTGTGGAGAAAAGTAATCCACCTATTACGGTAATACCCATAGGCATCCTGAGTTCCGCACCTTCACCCAGGCCCAACGCCAATGGGAGCAATCCAAGTATGGTAGTGGTAGTAGTCATCATTATTGGGCGCAGCCGTATCTTGCCTCCCTCGATAATAGCTTCCCGCCGTGGCATTCCTTCCTTTATGCGGGAGTTTATGCAATCAACGAGAATAATTGCATTATTTACGACAATACCAGCCAGCATGACAACACCTATCAACACGATAACACTTACCGGTTTTGACGTTACAAACAACGCTACCGCTACACCGACCAGGGCAAATGGTATGGTAAACATTATCACTAAAGGGTGAAGGAGTGATTCGAATTGTGACGCCATTACGATATAAACCAGAAATACTGCCAAAAGTATAGCAAAGGACATACTGGAAAATGCCACAAGCATTTCACGGCTCTGGCCGCTGACAGATACCTCATAACCATCAGGCATCCTGATGTCCGAAATTTTCTTCTCTATATCCGTTACTGAACTACGCAAATCTCTACCGATAAGATTAGCAGATATTATTGCAACACGTTCCTGATTCAAACGCCTTATTTCACCGGGGCTTTTCTTAACATTAATCTCTGCAACTGCAGCCAGAGGAATGGGCCTCTCCCCTCCAGGATTAACGATGAAATTCTCCAAATCTTCGATGCTACCAACATCTTTTTTTCTTGCACGGACACGAATATCAATTTTCCTGTCTCTTTTGGAAAATTCCGTGCTGACATTACCAAGGACATTATCACGAACGATATTGGCAATTATATTTAAATCTAATCCAAGTTGTGATAGTTTTTGTCTATCAAAGATGATTTGAGCTTCCGGAATTCCCTCCTCTACTGTAGACTTAATATCTGTGAGACCGTCAACCTCCTCCATTTTAGCCATAACTACTTCTGATAATCTTTCGATCACATTAAGGTTATAACCATTTATCTCTATCTCAACAGGTGTCGCATAACTGAAATAGGCCGGTCGTGAAAATTTATACTCAACCGCCGGAAGCGGTTTGAGCCTTTCTCTCAAACTGGCCATTACGTCTTCCTCCAACCCGTGATTAGATTTCTCTCTCAAACTTATGTTAATCTCTCCTATGTTTTCCCTCTCTTCTGCTATGGTCCCTCCTGCCTGACTGGTTGATCCGGCTATAGAGTATATTGTATCTACCGCAGGATTATTTCTTACTATTTCCTCAATTTTCTTAACGGTCTCCAGTGTACCGGAAAGCGGTGTTCCCGTTGATTTTCTAACATTGATAGAAAACTCACCCTGACTCAGTTCCGGTATAAGCTCCTTACCCAGACTTATAAACAGACACCATGAACCGCAAAGTATTGAAAACGCAACAATAAACACTAACAATTTATTTGATAATGCAAAACCAAGGACCCTTGGATAAATCTTTGTAATCGTTGAGAAAACCGTGTTAAACACAAAGAACAATGGGAAGAGTAATATGTAAAGAATTTTCGACGGTAGCGAGTCATCACCTGCGGCACTTTGCTTCTCCTTTTGAACGTCCCTAGTCCTCCTCCTCATGACACTCACTGATGACAACATCGGAATCAAAGTAATAGCGACAAGAAGTGAGATCAGGAGTGAGTAGGTTACGGTAAGAGCCTGATCATTAAATAATTGCCCGGCTATACCTTTAACAAAAATTATGGGTACAAAGACACATATGGTTGTAAGAGTAGAAGCAATTACTGCCCTGCCAACCTCACTTGCACCCTTCCTGGCAGAATCAATTGCACTATGTCCGCTTTTATGATACCTGTCGATACTTTCGAGCACAACGATCGCGTTATCTACAAGCATCCCGATACCCAGCGCCAGACCGCCTAATGACATTATATTCAGTGATACTCCTGATATGTACATGAAGAAGAACGTTGATATAATGGAAATTGGTATTGCAAGGCCAATAATCAGCGTACTCTTAATACTTCTAAGAAATAGGAAAAGGACTATTACCGCTAAAATACCACCCCAGAGAGCAGTAGATATTACCTCTTTTATTGAACTTTCAATAAACCGGGATTGGTCAAACGTTATGTCTAGTCTGATTGTATCAGAAAACTTCCTCAGCTTTTTTTCTATTCCGCCTAACCGACCTTTTACTAATCTTGCTACCGTTACCGTATTTGCATCGGCTTCCTTAAATATTGCAACTTCTACACTCTCATTTCCATTTACACGGGTAATTACATCACGTTCTTTGTGACTTTTACTTACCCTCCCAATATCTTTTACCTTAATCGCAACACTGTTTTTATAATCTATGACTATGTCGTTTATCTCTTCTACCTGTCGAAACTCGTTAAAAGTTCTTACGATATATTCAACTTCCCCCTCCTTAATATTGCCGGCTGTAAGATTGATATTCTCTTCGCTGAGGCGTTCGATTACCAGAGAAATGGGTATTCCCAAATTTGCCAGCCTGGATTCCTCCAGATCAACATGTATTTCCTCCTCCAACCCACCACTTACTCTTACGGCGGCAACACCACTAACCGTCTCTACGCCCGTTATCCCACTCTCTACCGATAAACCCTCAAGAACGGGCTTGAGTTCTTCTTCCGTCAGAATACGAAGTGTAATAAGGTCTTCATCCCCATAGAGAGACAACCTCATAATAGGATCAAGAGAAGGATCAAAGCGCATTAAAACAGACCTTTCGGCATCATCAGGCAGGTCTACCAAGTCCAGCTTCTCACGTACATCCATCGAAGAAAAATCCATATTGGTTTTCCACGCAAACTCAATTACCACCTCAGAAACATCAGA
The DNA here is from genome assembly GCA_018670825.1 of Candidatus Scalindua sp. GTDB lineage: Bacteria > Planctomycetota > Brocadiia > Brocadiales > Scalinduaceae > Scalindua. The sequence continues at coordinate 25,255 of JABHIW010000086.1, forward strand.
CCTTGATCTAGAACTCACGCGTACAACGTCCGAGATTACACTCACAGCATCTTCAATCGGCTTTGAAATAAGATTCTCTATTTCGCTGGGGGCCGCTCCGGGATATTCTGTCCGCACTGTCAGTGTCGGGTACGAAATATCCGGCAGCAGGTTTATAGGCAGTCGCTTATATGATATTAATCCGAAGATAACGAGAGTAAGCATCAACATTACGACAGTAACCCGCCTTCTTGTTGAGAATTCAACTATCCTCAAAATTTATACTCCTATATTTTTTAAGGGTAAAATAGTAATTGATGACAAGTATATAAAAGAATGATTTTAGATTTACGATATTGAGATCTGCCTTTTGCCTCAACCAAATCTTAGCTTTAAAAAATCCAGTTGTATCTGGTTAGTATATTTTTCTAAATCGCAATTCTAAATCTCTGGATCATAGTTTATCATGAGGAATGATTGATATGAAAATTTACCTATTTTCTATGGTGGTCCCAAAACCGTTGTTCCGCCAATCACTTGTTCTTCGTTAATAATTGCAACATCTGCACCGTGACCAACGTCATCTTGTCCAACAGTAATAACTCTGTCACTCTCTTCGAGACCGGTTAATACTTCTACATAATTACCTTCCTTAAAGCCCAGTGTAATTTTTGTCTTAAACGCCTTGGTCTCCACATAAAAACCAATATCTTTTATCTGTAATACTAGCGCATCATGATTATAGAAAGAGACCTTTTCGAACTCTTTACCTATATTTCCATTAAGAGTTTCTATTGCTTCAATGGTAATATTGTATATTGATTCATCTTCATGATTTCTGGAAATATCAACAATTTTCCCACTCAGTGATGAACTACCTCTATTTCCTTCGCTTATTGTGCTTTTTTGTCCACATACAGCACTGTCACCCACAGTCAATCCTTTAATCCCGTCAGAGTCCACACTCATTACAACAAAGTCTTTCACAACAAATACCTCATCGGCTTCTGCCTCCATGATCAGCGCTTTCTTTGGTATTAACAGAGCATCCTGGTGTTGATCAACTATCGTAAAAACAGAGACAAACATCCCCGGCCTCAAAGCTCCACCTAACAAGTCTTCCATTTCTATTGTTACCTTTACCGTACCACTTTCAGGGTCAACAACAGGACTTACCATCGTTACTTTTCCCGTGAATTCTATGTCGGACATAAATTCTGAAATAACTCTGGCCATTTGTGCTTCTACTACCTTGTTAATATCCTTCTCCGGTATGTAAATCCTTGCCAGTATAGGATCAAAATCTGCAATTTCAAATACCATCTGGTCCTTCTCTACATTGTAGCCTTCTTCAATATTCCTTTCAACAATGACACCATCAATGGGAGAGTCAATTGTAGTATATTCGTATTCCAACTGTTTTCTTTCAAGTTCTACCGTCGCAATCTCAAGTTGAAATTTTTTGTCTTCAAACTCTTCCTTGCTGATAATATTTTCTTTGAAATTATCCAAAGAATTCCTGTAAACCCTTTCAGCATTCTCTTTTTTCAATTTTCCTTCTCTGAGTGCTAACAAGGCTTCTTCATCATCAAGCTTCGCAAGTGGCATACCGGATTCTACGTGATCACCTTCTTCCACCAGGATGTTTAATACAATACCGGAAGTCTTAGCCTCTACATCAATCTGTTTCTCTGGTTCAAGAGTACAATTATTAACTAAGAAAATCTCAATATTACTCCTTTTAACCCGTATTGCTTCAACGGGGACAGCCTCATAATCTTTCCTGTCACTTCCAGGATATGCATTATGTTCATTTTCAATTTTTGTATATTTCTTCGAATCATTAAGATGGGTATCAGGTACATCCTTCCAGACAGTTAGCTTCAACACCAGAAAAGTTACTGCCACGATACCTAAACAGATAAAGCCTATTCTGATGACGAATTTTGATTTCATAGTCCACTACCGTTGAAAAGAATTTAAGGATTTATAAGATAAAAGGCTAAGGCCTTAATTCCAGTAATGATTATACTTTTGGAGTTAACCCTTTAGGAATTTATTCAAATGTCAAAATGCTGATTTTAACATACCGTCTTAGCAATTCAATATCAAATAAGAGTGGAAACGTAAGTGAGTTGGTTTGGGACGAAATGGATATACGGAGAATCATTATGAAAGCGAGTCAGTCAGGTACGCGATCACCTACCCACCCGGATGAATCCGTTCGCCAGCGGCAAGGCTGTTCTCACGGAGACATCCGACTTTATCATTCAGGCTGGTAGCTAAGCCGCATTATGCGCTTTTGCGGAGTTTTTTTGGTAGAAGAGGAGCTTCTCCTGCTACAACTTCTGGTGTCACTACATAAACCGATCCTTCCCCTTCTGTAGGCAAATCAAACATGGCATCCAGCATAAAACTCTCAAAAATAGAACGCAATGCCCTGGCCCCCGTCTTTCGTTCCAGAGCCATTTTGCTTATTTCCGCCAAAGCATCTTTTGGAAATTCTAAGACTGCATTTTCCATCTCAAAGATCTTTTTATACTGCTTGACGATCGCATTTTTAGGTTCCATCATAATCCTGATCAAATCATCCTGACAATGCGGCATCAGTGTCGTTAGTACATGAAGCCTGCCAACAAACTCCCGGATCATGCCATATTTGATTATGTCATCCATTTTGATTTCAGAAAGAATTTCTCCGATAGATTTATTCTCTGCCAGATCCATCGTAGCACCAAACCCTATCGCCTTTTTGCCTATTCTTTTTCTTATTATTTCCTCTACACCACTAAAGGTCCCACCACAAATAAACAGAATATCCTTAGTATCCATTTGTATGTATTGCTGCTCGGGATGTTTCCTTCCGCCCTGTGGAGGCACATTGATAATAGACTGCTCAAACATTTTAAGCAGTGATTGCTGTACACCTTCACCGGAAACATCTCGCGTGATAGACGCACTTTGGTCCTTTCTGGCAATCTTGTCTATCTCATCTATATAGACAATCCCCTGCTGCGCTCGGTCCACATTAAAATCAGCATCCCTCAACAATCTTAAGAGTACGTTTTCAACATCCTCACCAACATAACCTGCTTCGGTAAAAGTAGTCGCGTCAGTAATAGCAAATGGTACATCAAGAATTCCCGCCAGTATTTTAACCAACAAGGTTTTTCCTGAACCTGTAGGCCCAACAAGAAGAACATTGCTTTTTTCCAGTTCCACACCATCGTCAGTAACTTCAGAAGCTAATCTTTTATAGTGATTATGAACCGCTACCGCTAATACTCTTTTTGCTCTTTCCTGCCCGATAATATATTCATCTAAACTTTCCTTGATATATACCGGAGTTGGTATTTCCCTCTTTATGTTAGTAGCGCTTTTTTCTTTATCTTTTTGTATTAGGGTGAAGCAAGCCTCAATGCATTCATTACAAATGTATACATTACGGTCACCCTGTATTAATCTTTTGACAACATTATAATTTCTGCCACAAAAGGAGCATGACATAGCCTTACCCTTCTTATCCTTGGCTTTTTTATCCATTTCTCTTTCTCCTTTTATATGGCATTTGTATTAAATGTATAAAATAAACGACATGCATGGTATCAAAAATCTATATCTAAATCCAGCATTTTTGGATTTCTTGAATCGACACTGTCCACTATTATTCACCTGCATTCATACTATGGATTTTCACCTGTAATAACGCTGGCGTTGCTAACTAACCGGTTAGCCCTCTCCTGTAGCTCTATAGCAAATGGATCTCCTTTTCGCAGAGCACTCTCAATCTTGTCAAGAATGTCATAATAAAGGGCCCAAGCTTTCTTCTCTCTTTCATACCTTTCCTTAAGTCCATTTCCGTCACCCATGGATACTTCCCGGATGCTGGCGAGCAACCTTCGAGGCCCCGTCTCCAAAAGCGCGAAGCCTTTATATTCACTCTCTTCTTCCTTTGTGTCAAAGAATTCAGCCGCCTTAAGTGAAAGACGAAGGTAAGCAAGGTTTTGAGGAAGTGGGCTTACAAAGCTTCCCGTAAAAGGTCCGATTATACTTTTGATATCATCTATATCCGATGAAAGTATCCTGGCATAATTGGAGAAGAATAATATCCTCTCGTAATCACCGACAATCTTTCCTATGGCAGCAGCCTTGATAGCTTCTTCGGCAAAAGCATGTTTATCGTGTCTCATAATTAAACCATCTTTATGTAAATATCTCAGCGCCGGCCCTCCATCTCCGGGAAGTAAGGCAGACAGAAGGTAAGCCTGGTCTTCTGCCCTTCCTATAAAGACAGGAGTAAAAGGACGGTACTTCCTCAAGGCCTCGATTAAAATCCCATTAGTCCCACCCGTTACATGTATCCTTGATATACACGAATTATTGCCATCAATATCTCCCTTATCATACCTTGTCATCATCTCAGAAACAGTGGATAAGGCCTGTGGTATCCTACTACAGAACACACTATCTTCTCCCCTGAAAGGTGGAGATGGATATGTTACGTCCGGGGTAAAAAGTGAAATATCTATATCCTTTTCATTTACCAAAGCACCCGCTAACATCCCCAGATAAACAGGATGTCCTTCTGAATCAATACCTTCCGCACCCCAGAGAGGAGACATCAGGTGCTGAAATGCTGTCTTTCCCGTTTCCTCAAGCAGCTTCTCCTGTGGAAATACCTGGTCAAGATCAATCTTAAATGTAGCTTTCTTATCAGGATCTACAAAGACTTGCCAGAAGGCGGTTATAGCCTTGAGAAAGCTGTAGTGTCTTCCATATTTCCCATTAACACCCACAACTTCTCTTAAAAGAGCTGATGCATCCTTTATATTACTAAAATACCTGTTTGCTGCAGGAACGAGAACCTCATGTATTAATCCGGCTGTTTCCGCCTCCGTAAAAAGGTATACCTTGAGTCCCGGTAAGCCATGGGCCTTTTCCAACTCGTACTCAGTATACTCCTTCACAATTCCCTGCAACCCCTCGTGTGTAACAGAGGCTGACAGTATGACCGTTAACTCATCTTCTTCAGATACATTCTTCAATTTTTTCTCATAGAGAAATGACTCTGACAGATGATGAAGGCCATAGAGAATTTCATTCCTATCCGGTTCGACACCTATCTGAACGGGGTGATCATACCAGAAGGCCTGATCCTCATGTACTACTTCTTCAAGGGCATTCCACAAACTTGGTTTTATGCCAAGTTCGTCAAATCTTTTTCCGGCTGGCGGAATAGTTAAAAGAGCATTTGCTGTAAAAACAACCTCTTGCGGAACATTTTTTACCGGTTTGGAATTAAGATTGGTTATCTCTACTTTACGCGTACTTCTCAGAATCTTTGTCTGAGATTCTTTATTACTTAGGACATTCGATGCTTCGGGATGGAATAGTTTCCAAACGCCCTCCTGAATTGTTTGAGAAAATGAAAGAGATTCTTCTTGTTGCGCTAATTCTCCTCTTAATTCATCTACCCTCTCTACGCTGTTATTACTATTAGAATAGAAATCCTGGAACTCTTTTAACAAGAAATCAAGCCCTTCTCTATAAAATATAACAAGATTTGTCCAGAGGGGATCATTCTCCATCTCTTCCAGATACTCCACGGCCGCAGTATATCTGGAATGTTTATCTCCCGAAAGAGAGATCAAAAATGCGGCATTAATGTTTCTGGGAACTGCAACCCGGCAATTATCCTCCGGCTGAAATTGCTCTACAATATTTATTCCACAAATTCCATCTTTTGATCCATTACCTATAAGACAACTCAGAATATCATGATAGGCCGTTTTTATATTGTCTGAAGAAAGCACCATTTATTTAACTCTTTTTTATTAAAAACCAAGCAAGCTCTTCCAACAACTTTTGGTCGCTGCATAATTTGTATAATTAGAATAACGTTATAATATGGCATTTAATTATAACTCACAACAAAAAAGATTAAGCAGGAAAACGATAACAACTTGAATAAAGCACGTATGGCATATTATTCATTGGCAATAACACTAATGATTTGATATAAGTTATGTCTTTTATTATGTAATTAGTTTTTGGTTGAGGTAAGCTACTTACTTAATAGAATACGGAGGCTGTTTGCCCGTCTGCCATTTGATAGGCAAGGGAAACGATCCTACACACAAAACTTAAATTTTATTCTCTGCAACGAAGTTATTCTCAGGCAGCACATCTTTTGTCCAGATAAGGGAAAAAATGAGTGGTAGTTTCATAAATCGAATTATTCGGGCTGCAAAGCTTGATATCCACCTTTATGAAGAAGTTGAGGCGGATGCAAGTGCAATGCGTCAGGCTATGCTGGTCGTAATTCTTTCTGGCATTGCTGCTGGTGTTGGAAGCATATCAAGAGGAGGAGCGCTAGGGGTTGCAATGGGTACCATCATGGGATTGGTAGGATGGTACATTTGGGCATTTATAATATTTTTTATAGGCACTAAACTCTTACCGGAACCTCAAACCAAATCTAATATTGGAGAATTATTGAGAACAATCGGATTTGCAAGTGCACCAGGATTGATTCGTGTATTTGGCGTTTTCCCAGGAGTAGAAAAACTTGTTTTCCCGGTTGCTACTGTCTGGATGTTAGTTGCAATGATTATTGCCGTGAGACAGGCGCTTGATTACAAAGGAACTGTACGTGCTGTCATCGTTTGTATAATGGGCTTATTTGTCCAGATTGCAATCCTTTTGACAATTTTCTCCTTCTTCAAAGTTTTACCAAAACCTGTTTAAATTTTATTCTTATGAAAGGTGATTAAAAATCATGAACAAAAAATCTATTAAATATCGAATTTTAACAATTTTCCTCTGCTCTATTGCATGCGTTGTCGCCTTTAAAAGCATGCCGCAGGATGTTGTTGCGGAAGAACTCAAGATCGGCATTGTTGACATAAACGAAATATTTGACAAATATGACAAGAGGACTGATCTTGATCAGGAACTAAAGGAGACTGAAGCAGAATTTAAAAAGGAAATAGAGAGCAAAAAGAAAATAATGATTGACCTAAACGAAGAGACACAGTTACTGGATCTGGGAAGTGAAACCAGAAATGAAAATATGGAAATACTGGAAAGAAAAAACGTAGAACTTGAAGGGTATGCTAAATTTGCGGAACAGCAACTCACGAAGAAATACAAAGATGCCTTTGAAAAAATCTATGAAGAGATAGTTAAAGAAGTTGATTCTTTTGGCAAGGAAAAAAATTACAGTGTTATCATAAAGAAAGAAAAGCCAAACTTACAAAGTAACCAGCTTTCTGATCTTCAGTTTAAGATTGGAATCAGGACTGTCTTGTATAATTCAAGCGAAATTGATGTTACACCAAACATAACAGAACGTATAAACGCGCGTTACCAAAAGGAAAAAAACGCAAGCGCTGGAAAATAAGACGAGGATGAAACAAAATAAAGTTCCCCCCCGTAACAATAAAAGTTATGGGGGGAGGACACCCCTCTAAAACCTTCAGCATACAGCACGCATACCCAGAACATATTTTTACATGATAATCCCCCCCACACCACCTTTAGATTGATATTGAGGTTTTTCGATCTATAACATGATGTCCGGTAGACACTCGCAAGTTCGCGCCACTGAGTCTGGAAGTAATACGATAAAACATCTATTTTTACCAAACAATCAGACTGCCTGTGCAAATCTCTCTACCGCTATCGTTTTAATACTTTTGTAATCAACTTTACCTGATGGAAGCATGGGAATGGAGTCGATTGACAGGTAATGATCAGGTTGAGATAACTTTGGCAAACCGGCTTGATCAAGCCCTCTATTAAGTAAAATTTTATCCGGAGTTTCATCAACAACAAAAGCAACCAGTTGTTCACCTTTTTGTGCGTGAGGGATGTTCGTGACGGCACAGCTTCTTTTTTCATTCTCAGTATGCTGGTCCAATACATGTGACAATTTATCTTCAATAGGTGTCAAGGGGATCATCTCACCCCCTATCTTCGCAAATCTTTTAAGACGATCAGTGATATATAAAAATCCATTTTCGAATTTTCCTATATCACCGGTAATATAAAAACCGTCAGTAAATGCCTGATTGGTTAATTCAGGTTCTTTATAATATCCACTCATAACATTTGGACCTTTGATGAGTATTAAACCCTCTTCACCCGGTTGAAGCTCTTCATAAGTTCCAGTATTCACTATTTTACATTGAATATTCGGCATGAGTCTTCCCACGCTTCCATGACAAAAATCATTCGGATAATTCACCGTAATACAAGAACAGCTTTCAGTAACCCCATAGGCTTCAAAAATGGTTATTCCCAGTTTCTCATTGAATTTTTTTCTGACGCTTTCATTTAACTTTTCCGCTCCCGCGAATGCCAGACGAACACTCGAAACCTGTTCCCTCTTCCACCTTTTCATAAACCCTCTATAAAGTGTACTAGTTCCTAAAAGCATGGTAACACGATATTTGTGAACAATTTTTCCAAGTCTTTCATAATCAGTTGGATTTGGATGAAAAACGGCCCCCATCCCCATTATTAAAGGCAACCAGAGACATACAACAAAACCAAAAACATGAAAAAACGGTAAGGTGCCTAACACCTTGTCTTCCGGATTTGGTTGAAAAACAGTACTGAAAGCCTGGATACTCATGTAAATATTCTTGTTTGTTAGAGGAACACCTTTTGGATGGGATTCTGAACCAGAAGTAAATAGTATTATGGCGGTCTTATCAGGTGCATTAATCTCTTTATATTTTTGAATTAGAGACTGGCTCGACTTAATCTTACAGGAGAAATAAGTAAACAGTTTTTCCAGCTTTGATGTTTTTTCCTTTATATCTTCAATAAACACCATCCTCGGGTCTTCGACAATCTCCGCCTTTTGAATAAACACTCTTGAGGTAAAAATTGTTTTTATATCACAGGTGTTCATAACACAATCCTGCTCTTCTTTGCCTGCTATGAAATTCAGACCAACGGGGGTTTTCCCTGACAATGTTGTGGCAATAAATGCCAAAGCCCCTCCTACAGATGCAGGAAAAACAAGGGCTATGTTTTCACCTTCAAAGTTGCGAACATGTTTGGACAGTAGAATACCGGCAGTAAGTGTCTGGCCGAATGTAAGGGACAACCCGGTAGAGTCTTCCTGGACGATTTTATTAAAATTCTTTTTTGCAGTCTTAATGAAGCTTTCTATAATCATATATTTTAACGTTCTCTAATTCAATAAGTGTTCATTCTACAACATCAAAACCTTTTTCTATCCATGATTCAATTCCACCTATCATATTATAGACATGCTTATGTCCCTTCGATGAAAACAATTCGCAAGCCGTCTTGCTTCTATTACCGTTATGACAATATACTAAAATAGTTTGCTCCCTTTCGATCTCATTCATTTTTTCTGTCAGGATCATGATCGGGATAAGAACGGCATCCTTAATATGAGACCTAGCATATTCTCCACCTGTTCTTACGTCAAGGACAAGATCCACCTTGTTGTTATTCTGTTCACTCATCATATACTGCGCTTCAGATACGGAAACATTATTAAAGATTTCCCGCGCAAATGATTCGGATATAAAAATCCCGTAAGACAAAACAACCAGACATACAACCATTTGAAATATTCTCATTTTTTCCTCATATAACTTTGTAGTCCACTATAAAATACTCAAGAAAAATTAAAACAAAATATAGCCTAATTCTCATTCAAATCAAAAACAGATTTGACCTCCATTCTTTCAGTAAAATAAAGCCTATGTTTAACAATAGGGCAAATTATTGTTTATTTCTTTCTCCAAGCGACCTTCTCTTTTTTATCTTCGATAATAATGCCCAACTCACTTAACCTGTCTCTTACTTTATCTGCCAGTTCCCATTGTTTGGAAGCCCGTAACTCATTCCTCGTCTCAATCAATGCCTTTATTAAATCGTCCTCTATTTTATAAGTATCTGCCCCCTCTGGATCATATTGACCGGTATTTTCTGTAATTATGCCCAGAACATTTCCGCCATAAGCCCTGTAGAAAGAATCGATTTCAGTCAATACACCCTTACTAACCACATCTTCCTTGTTAAGGAGGCTATTAACTTCCTTAGATAGATTAAAGAGAACAGCCAACGCTTCTGCCGTATTAAAATCCTCATTCATGGCTCCTTCAAAGTCATTCTTGTAACTCTCTAGTTTTGCCTTCCACGTTTCAAGCCCTTCAGTTCCGCTGGATGATTCCATTCGTTCTCTTAAGCTACGTATTGTATTGAATAATCTCTCCAACCCCGTATCCGCCGCTTCTAAAGCACCATCACTATAGTTTATTGGGCTGCTGTAATGCGTGTTGAGGACGAAGAAACGTATTGTCAAAGGTGAGAATTTTTTAAATGCATCCTTAAGGGTAACGAAATTACCCAAAGATTTCCCCATCTTCTGTCCATCAACGGTTACCATGTTGTTATGCATCCAATAACGCGCGAAAGGTCGTTCATTAGCAGTCTCACTTTGCGCAATTTCACACTCGTGATGGGGAAATACATTTTCAATCCCTCCACCATGAATATCAAACGTCTCTCCCAGATATTTCATAGACATGACTGAGCACTCAAGATGCCATCCGGGAAACCCTACACCCCAGGGGCTGTTCCATTTCATAATATGTTCGGGTCCTGCCTTCTTCCATAGTGCGAAATCTGCCGGATGTTTTTTCTCCGGGTTTATCTCGATACGCGCACCCGACTCCTGCTCTTCCAGTTTTCTCCCTGAAAGTTTACCGTAGTCCTTCAATTTCGACACATTAAAATAAACAGACTGGTTTGATTCATAAGCAAATCCCTTATCGATTAGCGCGCTCACAAGATCTATCTGTTCCGGAATATGACCGGTCGCACGAGGTGAAATATCTGCCCGCAGGTTATTTAACGCGTCCATATCTTCATAATAGCTTCGCATATACATTTCAACTAATTCCATCGGTTCAACTTTCTCCAGCTTAGCCCTTTTTTCAATCTTATCTTCCCCAGCATCCGCATTATCCGTTAAGTGCCCAACATCAGTAATATTTTGCACATATCTCACTTTGTAACCAAGATGTCTTAGATAGCGCACGACAATATCAAAGCTGACGTAACTCTTGGCATGTCCAATGTGAGGATGATCATAAACGGTCGGACCGCACACGTAGATCCCTACCCTGCCATCTTCGATAGGGACAAATATCTCTTTCTGCCTTGTCAATGTATTATAAATTTTTAGTGTCATCAATTCTCTTTGTCAGTAAGTGTTTATATAAAATAAAAAAGTACTCAACGTATATATTCAAGGCTAAGTACTATCCATGCAAAATCCTCTTAATTATCCTGCGCTTCTTTGACTTTAAAAATCACTACCCTGTTTCTACCCGATTCTTTAGCCTGGTAAAGAGCCTGATCAGCGTGTGCCAATAAATCATTTGCCGATTCTGCATCATTACTGAATGCAATACCAACACTGACCGTTATGTGAAACAGTTTTGATTCAGATTTAAATGTCTGTTTTGATACCATCTCCCTAAACCTTTCGTAGGCAGAATAAATACTCTCCTTACTCACATTCGGTAGAATTACGGCAAACTCTTCTCCACCATAACGACACGCAAGGTCACTCCTCCTAATATGTTTCTTGAGTATTCCTCCGACATCTGACAACACCATATCTCCTGCGGGATGGCCGTATGTATCATTTACTTTTTTGAAGTAATCCAGATCCAACATGATAAGGGCCATATCCATCTCATAACGATTCGCTCTTTCAAACTCTCCATCCAATGCATCTATGAAATAGCGGCGATTATATAATTTTGTTAATTCGTCTACAGTAGACATTTCTGCCATTTTTGCGTGGGCCTTTTCTACATCTTTTCTGAGGCTAGCCCTTTCCAGTGTATTATTTAAAACTCTGAGTAGTGATTCTGAGTTTATTCTACTCCTCGGTAAATATTCATAGGCCCCCATCTGTATCACATGTGACGCAAGCATCTCATCGCCATGCTCTGTAACGACTATTACCGGAGTTCCTATATCTTCTTTGTCAATATCTCTAAGATATTCAATACTTGTTCCTTCTGATAAAATATGGTTTAGGAAAACCATATCAAACGGTTCCTGTTTTAACATGGCAAATGAAGCTTTAAAATTTCCTGCCCATGATAATTTGATAAGATCCTGGTCTGCGAAAAAAGCCTTAAGCACTTCAAGGACATCCTTTGTATCATCCACAACAAGTATATTTATTTCTCTATCCAAGCTACTAGCGACAGCAGTGCTGTCCTTATTCGACTGTGTGGGTTTAGAATAATGTAAGGTATTAATATTTGTTATTATATCGGATAATTTTTGTCCGGATACTTTCATTCGATTTATACATTCAACCGTTTTCTTAGGATTTCCTTTAATTTCCCCCATCAACTCTATATCTTCCACAAGAAACGCCAATGGTTGATTCAGCTCATAAGCTTTTGCTCCGGCCATCTGAAGCAATACCTTGACACGCTCTTCTTCAATAAGTGTTTCCTGTTGTTCCAGGATTCTTTTGTTTGCCATCTTTAACTTAGTATTTATTTTCTTGAGGGCCTCTTTCTGTCCGTGCAACTCAAGGAATACATTAACTTTACCCTGTAAAATATCAGGATCCAATGGTTTAAACAAATAATCCACCGCACCTTTTTCATATCCTTCAAATATATATTTTTGTTCTTTGCTGATTGCGGTTACAAAAATAATAGGAATACTCTTTGTTTCCTCGTTTCCACGTATTATTTCTGCAGTCTCAAATCCATCCATATCCGGCATTTGAACATCAAGGAGAATAAGTGCAAAATCATACTTCAGGAGCAATGCCAGAGCGTCATTACCACTTGTGGCCTCTATAATATCCAATCCTGGTTTTACCAGAATTTTTCGAAGCGCCAGAAGATTTGCCGGTTTGTCATCTACAATAAGAATGTTCATACTATCGGTCTCGTCTAATTCATCTTATATAAATAGTTATATACTCCAATGTATAATGCAACGATAAGCGCCTCATTATACTAACCTTATCCATTGCTTTCAAGCTTTCTCAGTAAAGGTCCTATCTTTTCGAGAGGCAACACGTAATCAGGTTTAACAGCTGCGATAGCCGCTCTAGGCATATCAGAAACTTCAGATGTTTCTGGTTTCTGGACAATAGCAAGACCACCTGCTTCCTTTATTATTTTTAACCCCTGGCTACCATCTTTATTTGCGCCAGTCAAAACAACTCCGATAAGCCCTTTTCCATAAACTTCTGCAGCTGACTCAAAAACCACATCAACGGATGGGCGTGCGTAATTAACAGCCCCCTCTACTGACATAGAAAATACGCCATCATCTTCTATTAATAAATGGTAATTTGGTGGAGCCACGTAGACCACTCCTGCCGTAATCTCTTCTTTTTCATCAGCCTGCTTTACACGCATTTTACACTCATTATCCAGTAACTGTTCTAAATAACCATCTGCATCTTTGTGTCTGTGCATAACGATAATAACAGAGAGCTCAAATTTTGACGGTAAAACTGAAAGAATTGTTTTGAGGGCCTTTATGCCTCCGGTAGAAACACCGATAACAATTACCTTATATTTGTGATTATTTGTTATGTAATCATTATTTGACTTTTGCGTCATTTCAGTATTATTCATCACCTTGTAACCGGGTTAATATTCAAAAGTTTTCATAAACACTCCCCGTTTTTTCTGTATATTTTTTCATTCTCAGCAACATTTTCAAAATTATCCGAATAAGATGAAAATCTTACGGTTTCTTTAGAACCCAGGCAAAGGAATGCTCCCAGGCGCAGACTGTCCCTGAAAAGTTTGAACACACGGTCTTGTAACTCTCTGTTAAAATAAATGAGCACATTCCTGCACATTACTATATCCATCTCCCCGAAAACGCTATCTGTTACCAGATTATGATTGGAAAAGACAATATTTTTTTTTAAGGAATTATCCATGATTGCATGATCATATCTGGCAGTATAATAATCAGAAAAAGATGCAAGTCCACCGGCCTTCCTGTAATTTATAGTATAATCTTTCATTTTATCAATGGAGAAAATCCCCGATTTTGCTTTATCGAGAACAACATCGTTAGCATCTGTAGCATAAATCAGGGACGATTCGTACAGTCCCTCCTCTTTCAGTAAAATAGCAGTAGAGTAAACTTCCTCACCGCTGGCACATCCGGCATGCCAAACCTTTATGAATGGCTGTTTTTTCAGTTCAGGTATTACCGCTTTCCTGAGTGTCTTAAAAAAAGAAGGGTCCCGGAACATCTCGGTAACATTGATAGTAAGGTCTAAGAGTAGCGATCCAAAAAATTGCCTATCGTAAAGCAGCTTGTGCTGCATCTCGGAAATTGTTTTGAGATTGGACTGATTCAGACGGTAACGTATGCGGCGCCTTATAGATGCTTTAGAATAATTCCTGAAATCAAAACCATACTTCTGGTAGATTGCCTGCAAGATCAGGTCGAATTCAATTTTTTCATTTTCGTTTGTTTTATCCATAACAATTTGAAAACCGGTAAACCGTTTTCTCAAATTTACATAAGCGTCATGAAATTATACACCTGACGATAACCATGTCAATATTAAGATGTCTTTAAACCCTTATCACTTACCTGCCTCACCGCCCACACATACCAACAAGCGAGATACTCTCATTCTAAAACTATATTCGCAGAACTTATTCCCGGTAACGAAGCAAACATTAAGAAAAACCCGGTGGTCTACGAACATGTTAACACCTTAAGGTGGGAAATAGCCGGACCAACCCACTCCAAGACCTTCGGGTTTACACCCGTCAAAAAGAATTGGAATTGATTCCCATGAGAGGTTGAGATTCTCAAAAGCTCGCTGCCGTTTAAATAAAAGTATCCACATCCAGAAAAACCTTTTGACAGATATACGAGAATGCCTCCTCACTCATTTCACATAAAGGAAATACGTAGCAGTGAAAATACATTACGAATTTAACCAACCGGTGTCCACGCTATAAGAACTAATATGAAAAAGACTTAAGGTTCATATTTTTATTGACAACCTTGTACTACTGTATTAGATTAACTGTGAAGGCAGAAAATGGTAAGGTAAACAATTACAGGCTTCCTGAGTTAAGAAATGTTCAAGGCTGTAATTAGATTTCTCATCGCCGTCAGGATTAAGACGGACAAGCAAAGTGTAGGTAAAGAATAATGGAACAACAGGATATAAGAAATTATGGACTCAGAGAGGAGCCTGAGCTATGGAAAATTATTGGCAGTAGTAAAGAAATCAAGAAAGTCCTTGAAAGCATACAGACTGTTCTGGAGAGCGATGTACCGGTAGTTATTAATGGAGAAACCGGTACAGGAAAAGAGCTTGTAGCAAAAGCTATCCATTACAAGGGTCCAAGACGCAAACAAACCTTTTGTACCATTAACTGTGCAGCAATTCCTGATAATTTGCTGGAGAGTGAATTGATGGGACATGAAAAAGGCGCATTTACTGGAGCGGTTCAGCAAAAGCTAGGAAAACTTGAACATGCAAGTAGGGGTACACTGTTTTTGGATGAAATAACAGAGATGCCTCTTGCCATGCAAGCAAAAATCCTGCGCGTAATCGAAGAACAGGTATTCGAAAGAGTGGGTGGCAACAAACCGATTAAAACAGATGGTATCTACTCACAGTAAGCACAACAACACATAATGTTAATTTATAAAGTCAGGTAATTCTCCACGAAATAGTATATCCATTGCATTGCTTGAGTTAATTCCCTGCTTGCGGCATGTTGACAAGTAGCTACGAACACGGCAG
>JABHIW010000027.1 GCA_018670825.1 Candidatus Scalindua sp.
AAACAGAGTGTCTATAACCTGCTTCACCTTGTAAAAACCTTAATTAAAAATAAATATTCTCACCCCCTGGATATCCTGGTGGTGGGAAAAGATACCTGGTCTGTAACAAATAAAGAAATAAATGTAAACCCGGTAAACGCAGCCTTGGCAGGGTTGGCAAAAGTAATACACCAGGAGAATGACAATATTGGCTGTAAATATCTTGATATCGATGAGAGTACGACAGGTGGACAGATTATAGACGAGTTTACCGTTTTTGATAATCCGATTCGACCGGTTGCTTACCGCAATGGTGTACGGTATGTGGAAGATTTTGAAATCATACGAACTGAAGACACAAGAATAGATATAAAAAAACAGGGAGTCTATCTCATCACCGGCGGACTGGGTGGGATAGGGATCGAAATGGCAAAATACCTGGCAACCCAAAACCGGGTAAAGCTGGTGCTGATTGGACGCGCAGGCTTGCCTCCCCGTGAATCCTGGTCTGGAATATCAAAAGAGGAATCAAAGCAGGCAGAGAAAATACGTGTTCTCCTTGAAATAGAACAAAGCGGTACAAAAGTTCTTGTCATTTCCGCAGATGTGTCAAATCCGGTTCAAATGGAAAAGGCCATAATAGAAGTACATGAAAAATTTGGAAAGATAGATGGGGTAATACACTGTGCGGGAATAGCCGGAGAAGGTTTCTTATTTAAAAAAGAGGAAGATACATTTATCAATGTACTTCGTCCCAAAATACAGGGTACCTGGATATTAGACCGGCTTACACGTGAAGATACCCCCGACTTTTTTATCCTCTGTTCAGCGCTAACCGCATTGACCGGTGCAGTGGGGCAGGGCGATTATACTGCAGCTAACGCTTACCTTGATGCCTTTTCCGCCTTTCGTAACAGAGAAGGTCAAAAGACCCTGTCCATCAACTGGCCTGCCTGGAAAGAAACAGGGATGGCCTTTGAGTGGGGAGCCAACCAGGCGCAATATTCCATCAAAACACAGGATGCCCTTGATGCCTTACACAAGCTACTTTCATATGACGGCAGTCAGGGGATAATTTTTCCTCCGGGTGTCAAAACGGAAGATCTATTTCGACTTTCAGAAGACAAAAAGAATACGGGAAAAGAATCGGATACGCAGGAAAAACCTGGTAACGTAATACTTTCCGGCAGGGATGATGGAAACTACAGTTCGATGGAAACAGGAGTGGCTCAAGTCTGGGCAGAGGTTTTAGGATATGACGAGATCAGCGTGAAGGATGATTATTACGAACTGGGTGGTGACTCAATTGATGCAAATAAAATAAGGAATAAAATTGTTGAAAAACTTAATATAACCGTCTCTATCGAAGATATCTTTAAGTATACAACTATTGAAGAATATGCGGCGTTTATTGAAAAGAGACACGAAGTAACTGAAGATCGTATACCTGTTGAAGCGATAGACATACAACCTTATTATCCGGTATCTGCAGCTCAGCGACGACTCTATATTATTTGCGAGCTATCGAAAGAGAGCACCGGTTACAATCTGCCGACTATCCTTTTTATTGAAAATAGAGTTGATATAAAACAACTGGCCATGGCCTTTGAAAAACTCATAGCCCGTCACGAACCCCTTCGCACTTCTTTTGTGATGAAAGATGAACGGCTTGTACAGGTTATAGCTGACCAAGTGGATTTCTCTCTGAAAGAAGGATCACTGAAAAAATCGGAGTTGGAAGCATATGTTCAGGAATTTTCCAGACCTTTTGATCTTTCAAAAGCTCCTCTGCTCAGGGCTGAAGTCGTAACCCTGGATACCGGTGAATATTTACTTTTGTTCGATGTTCACCATATTACGGCAGATGCCTTTTCGCTCCAGATTATTTTTAATGAATTGAATTCCTTTTACAAAAATGAAAATCTTCCCGAGTTAAAAATACAATACAAAGATTTTGCGTACTGGCAGAATGAACTTTTTGAATCAGAAGGATTTAAGGCCCATGAAAATTATTGGCTCCAACAATTTGAAAAAGAGGTTCCTGTCCTGGACTTTCCTTATGATTTTCAGCGGCCACCAGTTATTACTTATGAAGGAGCGGTCGTTGATTTCACTGTTGACGAAAACCTCTTTTCAAAAGTTCGCCTGTTTTGCGCGAATAATGAAACTACACCATTCATGGTATTTCTGACCGCTTTTTACATCCTTTTACATAAATATAGCCGGCAGGATGATATCATCATTGCCACTGCCGATCTTGGTCGCAATGTACCTGAAGTTAGTAATATAATAGGAATGTTCATCAATCACCTGGCTATACGGGCTTACCCGGAAGGAAATAAAACCATAAAGGAATTTCTGGCAGAGATAAAAGAACTTACGGTGAATGCCTATTCTCATCAGGAGTACCCCTTTGATCGTTTAATTCAAAAATTGAATCTCCCAAGAGATATGAGCCGGGAGCCGTTAACCGGTATAACCTTCTCCTACATGAATTTCGAACAGTCTGAACCGGACGAAACCGGACTGCGATTCAGACCATATGAGGGGATTGTAAAAGATTCTTCAAAATTCGATATGTCTATTTTTGCTACGGAATTTACGGACAAAGTCGTTTTTGCAATTGAATACTATTCTGCTGTTTTTAATGAGTCGACCATGCAGCTATTCGGTTCTCGTTTCTTAAAAACCGTTGGTGAGCTTGTAGATAGGGGAACGGTATCAATAGCTGATATTGACATATTAATTGAGGGTGAACAAGAAAAAATTGTAAAAGATTTCAATCGTTCTGCTGCGGAATATCCCGGTGATAAATGCATACATGAACTTTTTGAAGCACAGGCAGAAAAAACACCGGACGCTGTGGCATTTGTTTTTGAACAGCAGCAGATGACTTACCGGGAGCTAAACATCAAGGCCAACCAGTTGGCCCATTATTTACAAAGTATAGATGTAGGACCGGAAGTCCTGGTTGGCATCTGCCTGGAGCGTTCCCTGGAAATGGTAGTCGGCATGTTAGGTATTCTCAAGGCTGGTGGTGCTTACTTACCGCTGGATCCGGATTACCCGAAGGAACGCCTGGCGTTTATGGTTGAAGATGCACAGGTTATGGTTGTGGTATCACAATTAAGTTTAAAAGAAAGGTTGCCAGAAACAGAGTTGCTATGTTTGGATTGCGAGGATGAACGCCTATCACAATTGGATACCCGGAATCTCAGTATCAGGGTCGGATCGGGTAACCTGGCTTATGTGATGTATACATCAGGTTCAACGGGTAAACCCAAGGGCGTTGCTATTGAGCATAATAGCGCAATGGCATTAATGGCCTGGTCTAAAAACGTCTTTACATTGGAAGAATTAAACGGTGTTCTTGCCTCAACATCAATCAGCTTTGACCTCTCGGTTTTTGAAATATTTTTGCCGCTGACCGTTGGCGGTCGCATCATTTTGGTTGAGAATGCTTTGCAGTTAACAAATATAGACGGTGAAATAAAAGTTACACTGGTAAACACTGTTCCTTCCGTTATCAGTGAACTAGTCAATATGGAAAATATACCAGCGTCTGTACAGGTAGTTAATCTTGCAGGAGAAGCTCTTAAAAATAAGTTAGTACAAAAAATCTACCAGTTTGACAGCGTAAAGAAGGTTCACAATCTGTATGGCCCATCGGAAGATACAACTTACTCAACATTCGCTTTGATGAAAAAGGAAGGTAAGGATGTTCCTGTCATAGGCCATCCAATTGATAACACC
>JABHIW010000011.1 GCA_018670825.1 Candidatus Scalindua sp.
TCCTTAAGAAGTTTGATCATGTTTGAAAAACCAAGAGCATGGCTATCGCTTATAGAAAAGAGACTGGCATCTTCTGCCATATACTTGTTGTAAAACTCTTCCAGCTCTTCAGTACTGTCTTCAGGCATTTCAACATAAACACTTTTTTTCTCCGGATCAATCTTCAGGTAAGGAAGTCCTTCTGTATACTGGATCAACATTTCCTCCCTCATATCTCGTTCCGGAAGCTGAGGCCAGCATGGAATCTCCGGAAGTGTCTTCAGGATAAGATTACACGCGTCATCTACTTTTTCATGAGGATAGCTGCCTATTGCAGTCGCTGAAAAATTCCCTTTAAACAAATTATTTACTCCATAAAAAAAATTTAATTATAATTTACGAAACTTCTCTCTGACATCATCAATTTTTCCACAGGTCATTTTCCCCTCTGTACATGGACCGTCTACACAATTTGGACCTGATTTAGAGAAGATACCGGGTACTATATTCCTAACAAGTCTTAACATTTCAGTCGCAAGTTCTCTTATCTCCCATTGAGCACGATTACAACATCTTACACTGAAAAAGTGGAGTAGTTCTCTGGCGTTCATTGTGACAATAATCTTGGTTTCCGCTGCGTTTGGCAGGATAAAACGGGCGTCTTCATTAGATTTTTCTCCGGAATCACCCAACACTTCTACAAGTTCGTCATACCATTTCTGTATATCCTGCATTTTCTCCTCAAACCACTCTTTTTTGCCTGCGTTTACAATAGCTGGCGGTATAATGAAATCAAACGTCTTTTCTCCATGCAGGTTTTTACTGTGTTCGCCAACATATCTCTGGCTCTGTTGAGAATATGACGCAATTCTGTGCCTGACGAGCTGGTGTGAGCAGACTCTGGATATTCCCTCAACACCAAAATTGAACGTAACATGCTCAAGTGGAGACATATGTCCCATTTTAAGAAGTTTTTCAATAAACTTTCCATTATCTAATTTTTCAATTTTTTCTTTAAGTTCCTCTACAGAACTGGGGCTATAACACAACTTGGCAGCATGAGCGATTAAGCCCTCAGGATCTTGCGTGTGATTCAATAAAATCACTTTTAAATTGGATTGTCCCATGAAGATCTCCTTTAAAATTCAATTCCCTTTTGTGCTTTTATACCTTTAGAATAGTGGTGCTTTATTTCCATCATCTCAGTAACTAAATCTGCTCTTTCAATCACCTCTTTGCGTGCATTTCTTCCGGTTAAAATTATGTGGAGTCGTTTCGGCTTTTTTTCAAGCAGCGATAACACTTCATCAACCGGTAACAGGCCAAAATCTACTACATAATTGATTTCATCCAGAATGACCATATCATATTTATCTGAAAAAATCTCATTTTTAGCTTGTTCCCATGATTGTTTAATATTTTCTAATGCCTCATTATCATTTAATTTTGATTTAGATCTAATAAACCCTTTTCCCAGAGGTTTAATATTAAAATCAGGATCAAGTCTTTTTATTGATTCCAACTCACCATAATCCCATGTTCCCTTAATAAACTGAAGCATCAATACCTTTAGCCCCTGTCCTGTCGCTCTCAACGCCTGACCAATTGCAGCCGTTGTCTTTCCTTTCCCTTTGCCGGTAAATACTATAATCAGTCCGCTCTTCAACACATTGTCAATAAATCACATGACTAATGATATTGCAAGATATTTTTGCTTCATCGTTGTATTTTAGAATGGATTTTAAAAAGCCTTTTATGTATAATCAACAAACTAGAAAATTTAGAAACGAATATACTATATTCCCGGACTTTTTATGTCTTTTAGAAGTTTTGAGATCAAATACGGGTAAATAGTTCAAATAGCAGAAAGGTATAAATTTTTTTATGGATCAGAAAAATTATATGATTACAAAGGATATGATAGTCAATGATGTCGTAGGCAAATATCCTCAAACTAATGAAATATTCACCAAGTATGGAGTAGATACATGCTGTGGAGGAATACAAAGTATAGAAAAAACGGCTGCTGCCTGTAATGTTAATCTGGATGAAGTTTTAAAGACATTGAATGAGGCGATTCCAAAACCAGAACTGGAGCAAAGCAAAGCAGATGAAGAATCTAAAGTTGAGACTGAAGCACCTCCTGTTGCGAACACTGCAGGGTCAGCTATCGGTGGAGAAGTAACAGGAAATACAACGGTAAAAGATATTATAATGTGCAATCCTGAAACTAAGGGTGTCTTTACAAAATATGGTCTGCTTGAGTGTGGTGGAGAATACGGTCCGGAAGAAGCAATTTACTTTTTTGCAAGGGTACATAATGTTGATCCTGACGGTTTGATAAAAGAGCTTAATGATGTTATTCGTGGAAAGGTACCAGCACCGGAAGTTGCTATAGATGAAGCGGAATTAGCATATGAAAATATTTACGTAAAGTTTATAAAGACTGCAATTATTATTGCATTATCAACCGGGTGCGTTTACGGGGCATTTATACTGTTCTATATGGGCATTCAGCATTCTCTTTACTCAGTCCCAAAGGTTTTAATAGAAACTCATGGCCACACGCAAATCTTTGGCTGGTGCGGATTATTTATAATGGGTGTATCGTACTTCGTACTTCCGAGATTTTACGCAGTCCGTCTTTATAGCGGTAAACTTGCCAATTTATCTTTCTATTTTATGGTGGCAGGTATATTCATCGTATTTACTTACAGAACACTCCTGCCAATTGTTGATAATTATTTCTTTAAGTCATTGATCATATCGGGATGTTTACTGGAAGTCGTGGCAGTATTAATGTTTCTGATAATTGCTGTTAAGACAGTCCTTTCCGCAGAAAAGCAGGAACTGGAAACATATGAGACTTTTTTGTTTTCTGGCTATCTATGGTTCCTCATCGTTGCTGTAGCCCATGCGTTTATAATCGCGTATATGCTATTTGCCGATAGAATACTCATTCCTACTGCGGCAATTTATCCACTTCGCCATATACAAGTAATGGGATTCATAACCTTAGTAATCTTTGGTGTCATAAGCAGAACACTGCCCGCCTTTTTAGGTCTGAAGACACCAAATCCTAAGATGAACCTGATTATAATGTTTATGTTGAATGCATCTGTATTTGTCAGAGCAGTATCTCAGCCTTTAATGGTTTACTTTGCTGATGTAAATCTTCCATTTTATTGTGTTTTCAATACGCTATACTTCACTTCAGGTTGTGTCGAACTTTTGTCTATCCTTTTATTCCTGTATAACCTGAATATTCTTTCGAAACCGGAAGTTGATTTCTCCGGAATGGAGATTGAGAAGAGTTATGAGAAATTTGTCTGGGCAGGTATTGCCTGGTTGATTGTTGCTGAAATTGGCATGATGGTATTTACTGTTCAGGAGTCATTCATGGGTATACCTGTTTCTCATGCTTTAATTGGTTCATATAGGCATGCGGTCACCGTCGGATTTATCACAATGATGATCTTTGGTTTTGCATCGAGGATAATACCTATAAGTCAGGGTATTAAACTCCATAGTTATTCATCATTAACAATGACGTTCATTCTAATTAATGTAGGCAGTACTTTAAGGGTTGTTTTCCAACCACTTGCCGTGCACACTGGCTCAGTGCCTGCTTATCTGGTAATGGGAATAAGTGGCTTGATAGAGAGTGTAGCAATTCTTTTGTTTGGGATTAATATCTGGAAGACTATAAGTGATGGTCAGCGTCAAGGTGACGGAGTGGAAGATGACCATGGCAATATAACCAGTGTTACTGCGTCGACAAACGTACATCATCTTATAAAACAGCATCCTCCGGCAATGGACATCTTGATAAGCAAGGGTTTTACCCAGCTTAAAAACCCAATTCTCAGAAATACAATGACAAGAGCTGTTAACCTGGGACAAGCGACTAAGATGCATAACACCGATCTAGATCAATTAATAAAAGAATTGAATGAATCTCTAAAGTCCTGAGAAAGAACGGCAATTGATAGATTTCGGATAGTAGATCAGATAGTCGATATTAGTGCTCCGTACATAATAGAGTCAATCTAGAAATAACTTATTGAATTGAAAGCAATCCTACCTTCTGTAGCGTCCCATTAATTGCCCCTCTGCCAGAACATGTCCTTTGATAGCATTAAGAACCTTTTGCTTTGTAGCCCCTGCTTTCAAGTCAACTTGTATATCCGCATAAAGCTTAAAAAAGTAACGATGAGTGCCTCCAGGAGGGCATGGCCCACCATAACCGTATTTGCAAAATCATTTAATCCATGTTCCCATCGGTGCATCAGGATCATCACAAATCAGTACTATACTCTTTGTCTCTTTTGGTGGTTGTGCCCATGATAAGGGAGGAGAAATATCATCTCCGTCACAAGTGTATCTTTCTGGTATGAGTTATCCTTCTTCAAATACACTGCTCCTGATATCTAATTCCATTGCAAAACCCTCACTTACAGAAAAATCTGCCTGCATTCCTATCTCACAAAAAATCACAAATAATGCGATAAGAAACAACTTAGCGATAATCTTCATAAGTCTTCTGTTTTTAAGTTTTTTTTTGATTATTATATCAGTCACGAAATGAAATTAGGAAGAGACGTAGGGAGAGGCTTCCCGCCCGAACGTAGAACGTACCCGTTCGGTACGGGCGGGAAGCCTTGCGCTGATTGCACGAAAGCAAACCTACCCGTCCGAACGGCTTGGCCGGGCGGGAAGGATTGCCCTACGAATAAAACATATAAATATTTATTTTAAAGCGCCTAAAACCATTTTGATATGGGTATACTATGTCCGTTTCCTCGTATTAAAATACTAAAAATTAACCTGGCAGAATTCTTCGTAATCTATCAGTTCTTTTATGGTTGGATTGTCTCCACACATTGGACATGCAGGATTACGTTGTATTTTAAGCTTCTTAAAGTCCATGTCCAATGAATCATATATGAGAAGTTTACCATTTAGAAGGTTTCCTTTTCCTAGCTGCAACTTAATAACCTCAGTTGCCTGAATAACGCCTATGATTCCGGCAATTATTCCCAGTACTCCAGCCTCTTGACAGGATGGCACTAAATCTGGTGGCGGTGGTGTCTCGTAAAGACAGCGATAACAAGGACCTTTACCGGGTAGGATTGTAGTTGCCTGGCCATCAAACCTGAAGATAGAACCATGTGATAAAGGTTTACCAAGCATAACACAGGCATCATTTACAAGATATCTGGTAGGGAAATTATCCGAACCATCGAGAATTACATCATAATCTTTTATAATGTCAATGATGTTTTCTGAGTTGAGTCGCTCTGTATAAGGGATGACTTCTATATCAGGATTTAAATCCTCAAGTGTCTCTTTTGCAGACTGTACCTTGGGGCGGCCAACATCTTTCGTTGAGTGTAATATTTGCCGCTGTAAATTTGAGAAATCAACAACATCATTATCTGAAATACCTATCTTGCCAATACCCGCTGCAGCAAGATAAAATGCTGCGGGTGAACCAAGACCCCCAGCACCAACGAGAAACACCTTTGAGTCCAATAACTTTTTTTGTCCTTTTCCTCCCACCTCAGGCAAAATTATATGCCTTGAATATCTGTTTATCTGTTCATCAGTAAATTCTGACATTTTCTATATCCTTCTCTTTCTTTATTTTTATTCAATCGACTCTCATCTGTCTAAAACATCTCTGAAATTTACAATTGAATTATTTAATTATTATTAAGATTGTTCCTGTGTTGATTGCTTTCTAAATAATGTTCATCTTCTATTATGATACTGTTTTTTTCTAGAATAGTGCCAAGGACGGCATCTAAATTCCCTAATGATATCTGATAATCGACTAATGCGTTAGTAGCTCTGCCTTCTGCAACCGCAAGGTCTTCTTGAGCACGTATGACTTCCAGGCTTGTTGACCTTCCAACCTTATACTTCTTCTCCTCAGCATCAAGTCTTTCCTGTGATAACTCCTTTGCTTTTTTTGATGCCTTAATTCTTTCTACATTCGTCTTTATCTGACGGACTGCCTTTCTGACTTCAACAACAATCACCTGTTCTATCTTTCTGGTATTGAATACCGTTTGCTTTTCTTCTAGTTTCGCCTTTGTATAATTGCTCCTTGCTTCTCGATTACCTAAAGGTATCTCTAATGCAACCCCAAAGAACTCTCTTTGAAACTGTTCCGAAAAAGCCGAGTCGAGGGAGTTTCCGAAATTTGAACCCATTCCATGATAACTTATCCCTGTCTCGATATCAAGGTTAGGTAGCAGTTGGTTTTTCTGTTGCCTCACCTTAATCCTTGCATTTGCAATATCCAGACCCTGTTGAAAAACTTCAGGTCTATTTGAAAGTGCAGTTTTAATAGACTCCTGAAATGAAACTTTATGAACGTGAAAAGATGCTTTATCCAGTGGCGCAATAGAAACATCCGATAACAGAGAATTGTTACTTAAATTCATAACCAGCTTAAGATCATCTTCTCTGTCTTTAATACTGTTTTCTGCAACGACAACCCCTTCTAATTGACTCGATAATCCTTCTTCCGCTACAAGCAACTCAATGGGAGCAAGGGTTCCAACCTCTACCTGGATTTTGTTCTTTTTTAGTAAATCCTTTGCCCTTTCTAACGATTTTTTCCTTACCCTTAGCTCCTCTACGGCCTTTACAAGCTCCCAATAGGCTTTTTGTGCTGTATTAAGAACATCAATAGCTGTTTTTTTAAGCTCCAGAATAGAACGCTTCTTATCATTCCTTGCTATATAGATATTACTTCTGTTATAGAATATTCCAGCATTCTTCAGAAGTGGTTGTTTTATCTTTGCCTCAATAGATGCTGTGGACTGCGGATTCAATGGGTTGAAAGGAGAGGGATCAATAAAAACATGAGGTACAGTATTAAAGTCTAATGTAAACGTACCACCAGTTTCTAAAAGCTTCGCTACCGTGGCTTGAAGGGTATTTCTGTTTCGTTTGAATTCACTAATTTCAAATCCAGACGTTAAACCGAGTGTTAAGGTATTTACGGTAGGTAATTCCTCGACATCCCTTTCCCCCGTAATGGTCAATATTGGGTCAAACACTGATTTTGCAACTCTTATATCGTTCTCTTTAATAATTGGGTCCATTCTAGCAATTCTTATGTCAAAGTTATTTCTTAAGGCCAGGATCATTGAGTCCTTTAATGTCAGGTTTAGAAACTTCATATCACTCATATTAAACTGTACGTCAGGTGCATTCTCTTCCGTATAGTCATTCATTACCTTTGTCATTTCAGTCGGGGCTATTTTCAGTATATCTCCAAGCGCCTCTACATAGGAGTTCTTTGCTTCCACTTTTATCTTTGGAAACATTAATATGCTTAATAGCAAAATAATATTTAATGTATATTTAATTTTGAAAAACATTTCAAATTTTATCTGCCCATTATGAGGGCCATTGCCTCAGCTCTGGTAGCCGGGTTTTTCCTGAAAATACCTCTTACCACAGATGTCTGGGCTTTGCTTCCTGCTTTTTTTACTCCCCTCATTGCCATACATAGATGCTCTGCTTCAATAACTACCATTACACCTTTTGGCCTGAGTGCCTTCATGATTGATTCCGCTATTCCCGTAGTGAGTCGTTCCTGAACCTGTGGTTTTTTTGACTCAATTTCCACTACTCTTGCAAGTTTGCTTAAACCGGTTACCCTTGGACCATTAGGTATGTATGCGACATGAGCTTTTCCTATAAAGGGTAACAAATGATGTTCACAAACTGAAAAAAATGAAATATCCTTCATTAGAACAATTTCATCATGATCCTCTGATTTTAATACTTTAATTACTTTCGATGAGTCTACCCCAATTCCTGCAAATATCTCTTCGCACATCTCAGCGACACGTTTAGGTGTATCTTTTAAACCTCCCCGTTCAGGATCTTCACCGATTCCTTCCAGAAACAATTTAACTGCCTTAATTATCTTTTTTTTATCCATTGCTCTTATATTCAAAATGTTATATAAATTTTTACTATAATGACACCGATTTTTCTGGTCAAGAATCAAATTAAACCATGCTTTTCGAGTATTTTCTTAAGCTGTTTTTCGTGTTCTTCACTCATATTGCAAAGAGGCAATCTCATTTCACCATTGAGTCTGCCCAGTAATTTCATTGCTGTCTTTACCGGTATCGGGTTTGTCTCTATGAACATCGCTTTACATAGCGGAAAGAGACTATTATGCAGTTTTTGTGAATTTTCTATCTCTCCGTTAAGAAAGCTTGAGACCAACTCTGACACTTCTCGTGGCAGAATGTTAGCAATAACAGAAATAACTCCTTTTCCTCCTACTGACATGATGGGAAGTGTCAATGAATCATCTCCTGACAATACGGTTATATCACACATGTTTAAAATCTGGCTTGCCTGATCGATGTCACCAGTCGCCTCTTTAATAGCAACAATATTTTTAAACTCAAAAAGCCTGGCTACTGTTTCAGGAGAAATTGAGACACCTGTCCTTGATGGAACGTTATAAATAATTATGGGAATATCCACCTCTTCCAGAATGGCCTTATAATGATTATAAAGGCCCTGTTGTGTAGGTTTATTATAATAAGGTGTTATTATTAATGAGCCATCAGCTCCTGTTTCCTTTGCATGGTTGGTCAGACTTATGGCTTCGCTGGTGTTATTAGAACCTGTCCCTGCTATAACGGGTACACGGCCATTCGCTGTCTCTATTACTTTGCCGACAACGTCTCCATGCTCCTTGTGGGTCAATGTGGGAGACTCCCCAGTAGTTCCACATGGTATTATGGCATTTGTGCCATTTTCGATATGGTAGTCCACTAGTTCTCCCAGCTTATCATAATCTACTATTCCATCTTTAAATGGTGTAACCATGGCAACTATCGATCCAGTAAACATAAATTTTAATCCCTCCTTTTCTGCCTAACGATATTAATTCTGTTCAAATATTTTACACACTGGACGACCTTAAAAGGTTTTGCTTTATTGTATAATGTTTGTATATAAGCTCTTTCATTTCTCGCACTGCACTTTCAATTCCAACAAAGATTGCTCTTGAAATAATGCTATGACCGATATGCAGTTCTTCTATATCCAGGTGCTCAACGATAGGACCGGTATTTTTGTATGTCAAACCATGTCCCGCATTTACTCTCAACCCCACATCCTGTGCAATCTTAACCGCTTCATTTAATATTTCCAGCAACTCATCGCTTTGTTCTTCTCTCTCTGCATTGGCATAACTTCCCGTATGCAGTTCGATTGATTGTGCTCCAACTTCTTCAGAAGCAATTATTTGCTCTTTATCAGGGTCTATAAAAAGACTTACATATATATCATTGTCTTTAAATTTTTTTATTATCTCCGTAAGCAATTTCTTTTGCGATGTAACTGATAGCCCTCCTTCTGTAGTGATCTCTTGTCTCTTTTCTGGTACGAGAGTTATTTGCCTTGGTTTTATCTTAAGGGCAATATCAACTATTTCCTGAGACGTTGCCATCTCCAGGTTAAGTTTGGTAAATACTGTTTCACGTAATAACTCAAGGTCTCTATCCTGTATATGCCTTCTATCCTCTCTTAGATGTATTGTGATAATATCAGCACCACCCAGGTCAGCAAGTCCTGCTGCAATTACCGGATCGGGTTCATAGGTCATCCTTGCCTGTCTTATTGTTGCAACATGGTCTACATTAACGCCTAATTTAATCATATTTTATATTATAAAAGTTTTTAAAGTATTATTCCTTTTCTACTATGGTCTCAACAATGTCAACATGAGACTCTGGAGGATTTCCTTCTATTTCCAGACCTTCTGGGATTTTGCAAATAACAGCTTGATTATATGGCCCTGGGGGGATGAGTGAACTGACATCAATATATGCCATGATATCTTTCGGATTCAGCATGTCCAGCATTAACTTTGGACCCTTCAGGCTCAAACTAATATATTCCTCTTTTAGTTTCACCCTGAAATCATAATTTATAGGATGAAATACGTTTACCTTAATATTATCAAATGCCTTTGTACCCATTTGTTCGGTTACATGAAACCATACATTTATTTCTTCCTCACATTTAACCGGTACAGAAATATATTTACCATCTTTCACTATTGAAATGGTATTATCTATATCCACTACCCAGGGAAATGTTCTATTTTGTTCACTTGTTATTCCTCGTATATTTATTACACTTGTATTAATAGTATCAGCTTCATTGAGCATATTTACTGGCCCTGTTACAAGAACTTCTCTGGGATAAAAGAACTCACTGTTTATTTCATAACCAAGTGCAGGTGTTCCCTTTTTTTGTATCTGTACTTTAACGTATTTGCTTTCTAATCTCCCTAATGTTATTTCAATTTCATTAGGGACTATTGAATTCAGTCTTGTCTCTCTTGGAAAATTGAAGTTTCTTCTTGTAAGTCGGATTGTTCTTTTAAAATTATCCTCTTCTGCATCAGTTATATCAGGTATATCAAATCTTGCTTTAATTTTATTGTCTTTTATCATATCAGATATTCTATCAATTATATTCTGAGGACCGCTTAAAGCGACAGATATTACATCACTGCTGGTATCCATTATTGTCAGACCGGGTGGGGCATTAATTGTTAACTGGATATCCTCTTTAATATCACCGGTATGCTTATTAATAGCATAAAACCAGAGTGCCATGGCCATTATCAGAGCCATGCTCTTTGCTCTTAAATTGGTAAATAAAATATTTTTTATCAAGACTAACCACTCCGATTTTCTTTAACTGTACCTGTTGAAATTCTTTCTAATTCATTTCTTAATTCATCGGGTGTAACATCTTCATTTATCTTTCCTCCTACTGCCACAGATATCAGTCCGGTCTCTTCAGAAATAATTATTGAAAGTGCATCAGCCTCTTCTGTAATACCAATACCTGCTCTATGTCGTGTTCCACATGTTTTTGATATATTCTCGTTCTCAGTTAATGGAAATAAGCAGCCTGCAGCGGCAATCCTCGCTTCTTGAACAATAACTGCACCATCATGAAGTGGTGTACCAGGCCAGAAGATTGTGCTTATCAAATCACTTGAAATATTAGAATTTATTTTTACACCACCATCTATATAATGGCCCAGCCCATCTTCACGCTCGATTGTTATCAGTCCTCCTATCTTATTTTCAGATAAGGCAGTCACCGCCCTTACAATTTCTTTGGCGACTGATATTTCTGACTTTACAAACATTCTGAAAAATGGACTTTGCCCTAATTTGATAAGAGCCCGCCTGAATTCCGGTTGGAAAAGTATAATTACCGGAATAATAAAAACCGGTAAAAATTCAGTAATAAGCCAGTTAACGGTATAAAGCTCAAGCTTTTTTATAAAAAATAGTATTACTATAGTAACTATTACTAATGTAAAAGCTAAACCGCGAAGGATGCCGGCTCCGCGTGTTCCCTGCATTATTCTTAAAATTGTATATAAAAGAATAAATATTATAAATATTTCTCCACATGATTTTATTAACATCCATCCGTCACACCAGTATGGATGAATGATGCTATGTAGATTTTCAAAAAATCCGAAAAAACCATTCATTAAGTTTTCTCCTTACTGCCTGTATGTACAAAGATATTGGGTATGATATTAATTCTTTCCTCTCAATTTCTGAATTCAATACTTCTGTACATTTTGATAACTTGTACTGCATCTTTTACATCATGGACTCTGACAATATTTGCGCCTTTTGATACAGCAATTACCAACGAAACTAATGTGCCAATAAGACGCGAATTATTCTCTTTCGTATCGTTGCTTCCGGAAAGTTCAAGGGCCTTGCTGATAAATGATTTATGTGAAGTACCTATCATAATTGGCAGATTCAGGTGTTTGAATTTATTTAAATGCTTAAGGATTTCAAGGTTGTGTTCAGCCCTCTTGCCAAAACCTATTCCAGGATCAATTATTATTTTATCACGTGCGATCCCCGACTTAACGGAATATTCAATTCTTCTTTCAAGAAATGAGATTATTTCCGGAATTAGCTCAACATAAACTGGATCTTTTGGAAAATCATGTGGACGGCCTCTAATGTGCATGATAATTATGGGTGTGTTGTTTGCGGCTGCTACTCTTACCATTTCCTTATCAGCCTGTAACCCGCTAATATCGTTAATAATCTGAGCTCCAGCCTTAATAGCTTTATCAGCAACTTCAGATTTATATGTATCAATGGATATTGGGATTTGTATCTCTTTGCTTAGTTCTTTAATAACTGGTACAATTCGTCTTGCTTCTTCCTCGGCAGAAACATAAGTTGAATTCGGCCTGGTAGATTCACCTCCTATATCTATTATGTCAGCACCATCATCGATCATTTTTCTCGCACGATTTAATGCATCTTCTATATCATAATACTTTCCTCCATCGAAAAAAGAGTCTGGTGTTACATTCAAGATACCCATCACAAGTGTTTTTTTACTTATATCAAGATATCCTTTGTCGTGTCTTATAATCAAGAAAACTTACCACTTTTCCTCTAAATGATACACAATTACTTCAGCAAGTTTAGCCAGACTTTCTTGAGAAGCAGTTTTTATGTTTTCACCACGTCTTACGACAAACTCTGCTGATTGTTTTATCCCTTTCTCTTCTATAAGTGTTCTTCCCGTTATTCTATCAACGAGTTTTATATCAACAGATATTGTTACTCGACTCTCAACTATATCATCCGCCACATTAGAAGAGAGCATGCCTTCCGTCAGTTTCACTATCTTGCCAGTCAAAATTGTGTCTGCATTATCTTTTTGGACAATTCTTAATTTTGTTTTAGACATGATTTCATCTTTTAATGCAGTTGTGAGATCAAATTCAAGACCTCTTCTGAAAGTTTCATTTTCAAAAATTGGAATGTAAATAGTATTAATCTTACGACTGATCAGTGATTTAGATGTATATCCACATCCGGATATCAATACAAATAGAACGATGATACATGTTAATTGCCTGAATGAAATTCTCCTATTATGACCAGCCTGGATATTTTGTTGTTTTATTTTTGTCATTTTTATAATATTCATCCTTTTATCTCACCGCCCCTACTTTCTTAAGCATTTTAATTTTCTCTTCTGCCATAGCTGCCCATTCAGTATCCGGATAATTTTCTACCACAGATTCAAAATATATGAATCCCGCGTCTGGCCTTTTCCGACGCAAATAAAATACACCTGTCTCATATTCTCTCTCGGCAAGTTTAATATCTATCTCATTAATAATTTCATTTGTTTCATTAACCAAAGCTCCTTGTGGATTATTTGCAAGGTATACCTCAAAACCATTACGTGACTTAGTAAGCAAATCAAAATTTCTTTCCTGTACACGAATATTACTTAAACTGCAGTATGGAATTCTGAACTGAGCATACGGTACCCATTCACTATTAGGATAATTTTCCATAACACTCAGAAAGCTGTCTTCTGCCTGATCAAATTGACGTAATTGGTAATAGCACTCTGCAATCTTTACTTGCGAATCGGCAGCAATAAACCCAAGTGGATTCCGTTCTATTATCCTCTCAAATACTTTAATAGCTCCATTCTCATCACGTTCCATTTGGGCAACACCGACCTGGAACTCTTTGTCTAAAATTTCCTGTAACCTGCGAGTGGCAGGATCCTTTTCTATCAATTGTTCATATGCCCTGAATGAACTTCTATAATCCTCTGCTAGATAATATGCCTTAGCTATGTTTAGTTGTGACTCTTCAGCCAGTTCTGTTCCGGGGTTATCTTTAATAACACCTTTTAAAATACCAACAGCACTTATATATTCTCTCTTAATCATTAATGCGATAGCATATTTATATCGTTGATCAGTTGTTTCTCTTGTCAACTGATCAGGGTCTACCCAACTTGTCTCACCACTCCATACCCATTCCGCATATGAAGCCTTTGTACTAATAAACAAGAAAACAACAAAAATGAAAAACATAAACAATTGTTTTTTCATATATATCTCCACATCTTAAGTTTTTTATTTAATATAAATGATAAATAATATCTTAACACTTTTTCAATCTCATTCTGAAGAAACGAATTTATTGATAAGCATCCGGTATTTTGAATTCTCTTACTAATCAAATAATTTATGATTGATATCGTACCTCCTGATATTTTTACTTTTTCTCTGACTTTTCGACCACAATCAGAACAAATCACCCCCCCTTCTAACGCACTAAAAAAAGAAATGTCTTTGAACTCACCTTCTCCTTACCGTTGACACATAAATTCAGTTCAGGCAGATATACCTAGCAATGCAAGCATTTGTACTTCAAACGCTACGATGTTGACTCTAGGATCACCCTTGTGCGCTATCTCGTGCAATGTATTTATAAAAAGATCAAAAAGATGCTTATTCTTATCATTTTCTTCAGTAAATTCTCTAATTAATTCAAGAATATAAAAAGCTGAATAGTAATTTTTAGAATTATCTCAGTAGGTGAAAATTATCTCGTAAGGCCCATTCTGTCAAAATATTCAATGAAGAGCGACTTCTTCGAATGAATACGATTTGATTATATGTCAATAAATCGATTCCTCCGCTTATGCCCTTCACAGAACGTTTTACTCCTTTCGCCAGCGTCTGAATCTTGCCATAATCACGCGTATATAATGTTACTATCTGACTGGAATCTTTATAATCGATCCTTCTTAATGTAATAGCATCTGTTTTACTGAAATCCATCTTCTACTTTTGGCACATTGTAACCCAGTGTTTTAAGAATCAAGGATTCCTTTTCATGCATAATTTTAGCATCATTTCTGTTCCCATCACGGTATCCCAATAAGTGTAACAAACCATGCACAACATACAAAATTATCTCACCTTCAATGTCAATATCTCTGTTGCCCGCGGTATCAACTGCAATTTCCACCGAAACAACTATTTCACCATTTAAAGCATTTTTATGATCGTTTAAAGGAAAGGCAATAACGTCTGTTACCTCATTCAAGCTAAAGTATCTTTTGTTAAGCTTCTTAATCTCGTCGTTGTCAACAAAAGCGATACTTAGTTTTGCTCCTTTGCCCTTCTTGCCCAGTACTTCTTTTGCTGCTCGTTTAATGATGGTATTCTTTATTTCATAATGCTTTTGTAAGTTTGCTATTTCTACAATCACTTCGTTATTATAAAGGTATATTCTGTTTTATAATTTTTTAATACGTGAGAAAGCAATCCTTGATTAGTAGAGGCCTGTGTCTGCTATAAATCTATCAGGACTGATTATCATAAGCCTCAACAATATCACGCACAAGCCTGTGCCGCACTATATCATTGCGTGTCAGGTAGACAAAATCTACTCCTGCAACGCCTTTCAATCTTTCCTGCACATCTATCAGTCCTGACTTTTCTCCAGAGGGTAGATCTATTTGCGTGATATCTCCTGTAACCACAACTTTCGTCCTTATCCCAAATCGTGTCAGAAAAGTTTTCATTTGCTTAACAGTACAATTCTGTGCTTCATCAAGTATAATGAATGAATCATTAAGTGTTCTGCCTCTCATAAATGCCAGCGGCAGTATTTCTATTAAATTGTTTTCTATGTACTTCTTTACCTGCCCGACTTCTAGCATGTCCGCCAATGCATCGTACAACGGACGCAAGTATGGATTTACTTTTGCCTGGATATCGCCTGGCAGAAACCCCAGACGCTCCCCCGCTTCAACGGCTGGACGGGCAAGCACAATTTTTTTCAGATAACCGCTTTTCATTGTGGAAAGCGCAAGGGAAACAGCCAAATATGTTTTTCCTGTTCCTGCAGGGCCTATGCAAAAAACCAGATCATTATTTCTGATAGCCTTTATGTAACTAGCCTGTCCATCTGTTTTTGGTCTTATTGTTTGTCCTTTTGTAAAAACCTCGATTGACTGGTCGGATTGTGAAGTATCAATTCCCCTGTCTATGTCTGCCATAACGATATCAACGTCATCTTCTTCCAATCTTCCGGACGTTCTTATAATTTTCAATAAACTCTTAACAACGTCAGTTACTCTTTTGACTCGTCCTCTCTCACCTTCATATGTTAGAACTCCATCTCGGGCAACAATCTTAACACCAAAAACATCTCTCATGGTTTTCAGGTTCTTATCATGATAGCCAAACAGAAGAGATGCTTCGCAGTTATTTTCCAGATGAATTTTCTTTTCTATAATTGTGCTGTTTGTTGATACCTCACCCATACGATAACGTTGCTTTTTCTCCTCTGGATTAATATTTAACTATTATTAAGAAAAAATATGCTACCGGTATGCTTATAAGTAATGAATCCAGTATATCAAGTAAGCCACCAAAAGCCGGAATTGCACTGCTCGAGTCCTTAACAGCCATATCCCTTTTTATAATTGATTCTATTAAATCTCCAATTATGCCAGACGCGCCGACCAATAGTCCAAAAGGAACTATTAAATAGAACGGCAGCACCCTCATTCCCGGCAGGGCATTAAGCCCTATAGCAATCATCAGGCTGCAAAATAAAGCAAATGATGCACCTTCAATGGTTTTGTTCGGACTGAAGGAAGAAAA
The DNA here is from genome assembly GCA_018670825.1 of Candidatus Scalindua sp. GTDB lineage: Bacteria > Planctomycetota > Brocadiia > Brocadiales > Scalinduaceae > Scalindua. The sequence goes on from JABHIW010000011.1 coordinate 16,535, forward strand.
CTTGTGCCGTCCAAACTTTCTGCCAAAAAGATATCCTCCGATGTCACCACCTTTGGTTAACAACAATACAATGAGTATTACACTCAACCCATTAGGCATATGCCTAATCAGCATAATAAATGAGAGAAAGAAGCATATATATATTATTCCGAAAACAGTAACCGAAATATTTTTAATCGTATCCTCAATGCCTCTTTTAAGAGCCTGAACAAAAAACAACCAGAAGACGATGGGAAATAGTATACAGGAATATATTGTCTTCAACCCCTCTTCGTAAGTTGAGAACCAGAGCCCTAAGAAGACGATAATCCCTCCAATAATACCTGATACCTTGAATGGCGCAAAGCCTTTCTTTTCTACTATATTATAAAATTCAAATAAGCATATAGCTCCGGCAAGAGTACCTAGAATGCCAATACCGATATCAGAGTTAAAAGCATAATCGATATAAATTATGCCGCAAAAAGCAACCAGCATTGCTGTGCCAAGTATAATTCTTGTCTTGAGCACACTCATTCTATCAGCCCGCCATACCTTCTTTCCCTTTTCGCGTAATCGCTCAAGGCTTCTTCCAGGTGTTTTTTCTTAAATTCAGGCCAATACACTGACGTAAACCACAGCTCAGCATAAGATACTTCCCAAAGGAGAAAATTACTTACACGCATTTCTCCGCCTGTTCTAATGAGCAAATCAGGATCAGACATACCTGCCGTATACATGTACTCTTCAAAAACATCATCATCAATATCTTTAAGTTTACGCACCCCTTTTTTTACATCCGCAGCCAATTTTATTGTTGCATCTATTATCTCAGTTCTCCCGCCATAATTAAGTGCAAGACACAATATCATACCCTTGTTATTCTTGCTCTCTTCCATACTGATAGACAACTCTTTTTTTACGCCATCAGGCAGGGCTTCTGTTCGTCCAATTGTTTTGAGCCTGATGTCATTATCTTCTATTGTTTTTCTTTCCGCGATTAAAAATTTTTTCAACATTCTCATTAAAAAGTTTACTTCAGTTTTCGAGCGTTTCCAATTCTCATTTGAGAAAGCATAGAGCGTTAATTGACCTATATTTTTTTTAGCACATTCAGTCGTTATTTCCCTTACGGAATTAACGCCTTCTTCATGTCCCATGACCCTCATAAAACCTCTTCGCCTTGCCCAACGTCCGTTTCCGTCCATGATAATTGCAACATGATTTGGCAATTTGTTTTTCTTAGTCATTATTCAATTACTGATAATCTGCGAACGTTCCGGACCCACAGAGATCATTTTCACTTTCACTCCAACAATATTCTCAATTGTTTTAATGTAATTTCTGGCCTTTTCAGGCAGATCTTCCGCGCGTCGTACTTTAGATGTGTCTTCACACCAACCGGAAACTTCTTCATAAATTGGCTCACAATTATTCAAAACCTCTATATTTGCAGGAAATGTGTTATATAATTTTTCGTTGTTTTTATATCCTGTACATATCCTGATAGTTTCCTGATCATCAAGAACATCCAGTTTCGTTACAATAAGTGAGTCTACACCACTAATCCTTACAGAGTGCTGTATGGCCACTGCATCAAGCCATCCACACCGCCTTGGCCTGCCGGTAGTAGACCCAAACTCTCCGCCTTGTTTGCGAATATGTTCTCCCTGTTCCCCGTCAACTTCTGTAGGAAAAGGTCCACTGCCAACTCTGGTTGTATAGGCCTTGGTTATTCCTATGATATTATGAATTTGCTTGGGTGAAACCCCAATACCGGAAGAGACCCCTCCTGCTGCCGAATTAGACGAAGTAGTAAAAGGATAAGTCCCGAAATCAACGTCTAATAATGCGCCTTGAGCTCCTTCAAAGAGAATTTTCTTATTCTCTTTGAAGGCTCTAGCCATGAAATCTACCGTATCACATACAAACGGAGCTATCTTATCTGCATACGCACAATACTCTTCATAAATATCTTCCCAGGAGACAGGTTCGTCATCATATAAATTAACAAAAATCCTGTTCTTCTCTTCTACTGTTTTTTTAAGTTTTTCCTTAAAATGTTCTTTTTGTAATAATTCGGCGACTCGTATACCTTCCCGTGATATCTTATCGGTATAACACGGCCCGATACCCCGTCCGGTAGTACCAATCATCGAGTTACCCTTTTGCTTCTCTAAAAGTAAATCCAATTTCTTATGATACGGAAAAACGACATGCGCACGATCACTGATAAACAAATTACCATTTACGTTAATATTTCTTTTTGCTAAACCATCAATTTCATCTAAAAACAATTTTGGGTCTAAAACAATCCCGTTTCCAATTACGCATTTTTTGTCCTGATGCAAGATTCCTGATGGTATTAAGTGAAATATAAACTTTTCATCACCAATAATAAGGGTATGTCCGGCATTACCACCGCCCTGATACCTTACGATAATATCATAATCCTTTGCTAAAATATCTATGATTTTCCCTTTGCCTTCATCTCCCCACTGTAATCCGATAACACAGGTATTTGCCATAAATTACTCACTTCCCAATAAATAAAATGTATAATCAGTAAAAACCAAACAATTGGTATAAAACACAGAAGCTATTGAAAAATATAAACTTGCAATTATAAATTATTAACATTAAATGTCAACAAGAATAAGAATACGGCACATTTCAGCAACTTCGATTCCAATTGTTTTCTCACCTGCCTTCAGTAATCTACCTGTTAAAATCATATGAAGATGCCATTATACCAAAACCGGCTTAGTTTTTGTCTTTTATCCGTCCCCGCCAGAATGCGTCGGGCTGGCGAAAGGCCTGATGGCTGGGCGAAAAAAACAAATCTAAGCTGCTATTATCCTCGGACTGGAATACGCCGAGGACTTTCCCATCTCAATTAATCAATGCTTCAATTATAAAATGACTTGAGTTCAAGAATTGTGAATAAGGAAAGAAGGAATGTGTTTTAAGAAAATACTGACTTATATGAATGCAAACGAGGACAAATTGATTATTACTAAATTAGCAGAATATATTAATCTTATAAATATATGAATATTATGAGGGTAACATAGACCGTAGCAGGATTGTCCTTAATCCTTAAATTTCAGATCACTAATATGCCTGGTTAACTCTGGAAGGTCAAATGGTTTAGTGATAAGAAAGTCAACTTTCAAGTTCTTTTCCTTTAGAAGGATAAGGTTTTCATCCCAGCCTGTGATTATACCTATTTTTGGACACTTATCTAATTTATTCAGGGCTCTTATCACATCGTATCCAGAGACAATCGGCATTGCCAGGTCACACAGAACCAGGTCAAAGCTTTCTCTCTTAGATAGTTTTATCGCATCCGCTCCATTGTCAACCGTTATAACATTGTGGCCATAATCCGAAAGATATTCATCCAGGAGCTTACCTACATTTATTTCGTCATCCACCACAAGAATATGGAGGATTTTGCATTGTGTACTTTGTACCGGTTCGGAATTTACTTCTATATTATCCATCTTAGCAGCTGTTGGAAACTGCAGAGTAAAGATAGTACCCTTTCCCAGTTTGCTTTCCACTTCAATTTTGCCACCATGCCTGGTTATTATGCCATAGACCGTGCTCATGCCTAATCCGGATCCCACTGGTAGTTTTGTGGTAAAGAATGGGTCAAATATATATTTTTTTACTTCCTCTGATATACCCTTTCCAGTGTCGGTTATACTTATAAATACAATATTATCCTCCGTACTCCATGTACTGAATGATATACCGCCATCTCCAGGCATGGCATCCAGGGCATTATTAATTATGTTAATGAAGATTTCTCTTAATTCTGTCGGGTTACACAATATGGGCGGAACATCCCTCATACCTTTCTTCTCAATTCGGTAATTAATGCCATTTGCCTGAGCCATGTTCTTCCATCTGGGCATTGTGAACTCAATGGCGTTTTTAATTAAATCCCTTATATCACATGGCACGAACCCAACAGTATCCTTTTTGGTTTTGGCGAATTTAAGCATCCTACCGGATATTTGAGCGCCGTCATTAGTAGCCATTTTGATAATTTTAAGCATATCGGTTAATTTGTTATCACTTTTATACCGTCTATCAATCAATTGTATATTACCGGATATGACTGCAAGAATATTGTTAAATTCATGTGCAATCCCGGCAGTTATTACTCCCATAGCTTTTAACTTTTCGGACTGTAAAAGTGATTCTTCCATTTTTTGTTGCTCATTAGCTTCCATAGCAAGAGATACCATATCGGCAATCGATGCGGCAAAATCCTCCTCTTCTTTCGTCCATTCTCTCATAGACCCCGTATGATCGTGACACACTATACCGACTATTTGACCACGTAGTCTGATCGGCACATCCAGTATTGATGTTATACCGAAGGGTTTTAAATGCTTGATGGAAAATTCGTTTGTCCGAGGATCATTGCATGCATCGTCGGCCGCAATTGCACGACTTTCATTCAAGGCTTTAAAATATCTTGGATAATCTTTAGAGCGGAAGACGACCTCTTTTTTATGAAACTCATTACTCATGCTATACAGTTCTTTACAAGAAAATTCTGTGCGGTCACTATTAATGAACCAGACACTAACTTGTTCCACATTCAAGGTTTTAGCATCTATCTCAGTAATTCTTTTTAAAGCGGACACTAAGTCTGAGTAATCTTGTCTCGATAATTCCAGAAGTTTCTTTTGTTGATTGATGATTTTTTCTGTTCTTTTTTTAAGTGATTCTTCGATTTGCTTGCGTTCATTTACCTCTTCCCTGAGCTTTTGAATTAGTTTTTTTCTTTCTTCTTCAATTCTAAGCTTGTAAAGGGTTATCTCTATTGTTTTGCTTATATCATCATTTGAGAAAGGTTTAATAATATATCCATAAGGAAAAGTCTTTTTTGCTCTTTCAAATGTTGCATCATCTCCATAGGCAGTAATGTATATCACAGGAATATCAAATTTTGAATGTATTATCTCTGCAGTTTCAATTCCATCCATTCTGTCCTGTAATACGATATCCATCAAAACGATGTCTGGGTGTTCTTCTTTTACAATTTGAATTGCCTGCATTCCTGTTGTGGCTACAGACGGGACGGTATACCCTGACTTAGTCAATCTCATTTGCAAGTCTCTTGCCACAAAAATTTCATCTTCAACAATCAATATCTTTACTTTATCCATATTTTATATCCTTCTGTTCTAAACAATTTCCTTAAATCGAATTTCGAATTTTGTACCTTTATCTTGAATTTGTTTAATTTCTCCCATGAGTTTAAATTCAACCAAATCAACTATCATTCGAAATCCAAACCCCGGAGAATCCTTAAAGTCAATCATGTCTGATAATCCAATACCATTGTCACTGAAGATAAATCCAATCTCTCCATTACTCATTTTGTGTATTATTATTTCAACTTCACCTGCCCTATTTCCAGGGAAAGCATATTTTAAAGAGTTAGACATCAACTCATTAATAATCAATCCACATGGAATAGATGTATCGATACCTAATGAAATATTTTCAATATCTAATTTTAATCTTACTTTCCCTGTACTTATCTTATAAGAAACGAATAGATTATTTGCTAAATCTTCAACGTATTCTTTTAGTTTTATTTTTGACAAGTCCTTCGAGTGATAAATTTTTTCATGGATAATTGCTATAGAGTTGACGCGATCTTGGCACTCTTGCAACATTTGAATAGCATTCTGGTCCTTGACGTATTGGGATTGAAGGCTTAGCAAACTTATGACAACTTGCAGATTGTTCTTCACACGGTGGTGAACTTCTTTCAGAAGCACTTCTTTTTCCCTGAGAGAGTCCTGCATTCTACTCTCTGATCTTTTACGTTCTGTAATATCTACAGCAACACATATTATCCCTTGAATACTGCCTTCAGGATCTAACATCACAGAGGCCGAAAACAGTACAGGTATTTTGTTGCTGTCTTTTGTAATATAGAATGTTTCCCTGTTACGAATAGTTGCTCTTTTCGCTAAACTGACATCATCTCTCCATTTAATAAAATCTTTTGCCTCTTCAAAAATCATATCAACCGGCTTATTTACAATTTCATCTTCAGTATAGCCGAGAAGCTCCAGGATGTTTTGATTAACCGTACTGATTAATCCAGAGGGTGATATCACAAGCAGGCTCTCCCTCATATTGTTTAAAATATTTTCTACATAATCTTTTGAAACCGTTGTCTCTAGCAGGTTATCTATCATTCTGTTAAAGGAAGCAGCCAGGACACCTATTTCATCTTTTGAACCTATTGGAACCTTATTTTTTAGATTACCTTTAGAAATATTTTCGGTTGCTTTTACTAACTGATAAATAGGTCGACCAAGGATTCGTTTAAGCAGAATATAAATCGTCAAACAAGTAGTAAAAATGGTAATAATAATAGTTACTGCCATAACCATTTTTACATTATGCAATTTCCGATTAAGACTTGAGTGCGAAACGCCCAGATGGATCATCCCGATTATTTCTGTGACTTCCTTTGATGTACCCAAAATCAGATCTTCATCAATTCCTTCAATATAATTTTTTACTACAATAGTTGTTGAATGTTTACTCACGGGGCCAGCATCTTCTGAGCTCTCTTCGTAGAAAAAATCTCCACTCATATCTTCCACACGGCAAAACACAATGTCCTTCTGCGACATTACACCTTTTGTCAATCTGGTAATAGATTCCTTGTCTCTGATTAAAACCGGGTATTCACTTATTGTTGACAAATTATCCATAAGAACATTAATTCTTTCATCTAATTCAAGTTTTAATATACGGGTTTGATATCTGATAATATAATATCCCAGTGCAAACCCAAAAACCAGAATTATACTGAAGGTAAGTAAAATCACCTTTCTGTTAATGCCTAGTATCATTTTCCGAAAACCTCACTTGATTCTTCTATAATATGTGAAGGAATTAAAATACCCAATCTTTCCGCAACCAATAGATTAATGGAAAGTTTTATATGATCCGGTTCTATTGGTTCTATTGGTTCTATGCTAATAGGTTTAGTCCCGTTTATTATCCTCAGGGCTATTGTTCCTGCTTTTTTGCCTGATTCATAATAATCACTCTCTAAAGAGGCAAATGCACCTGCTTTTGTATAAGAAGAAGATAGTCCAATTACCGGTAATTTTTTCCTTATACCTTCAAGTAATAAATACTTTACTGATTGACTGAAATATACTCTTGTGTCCGGTATCATCAAGAAAGAATCTATCACCTCGGAGATATCCTTAAAAGCATCTTTAAACTCTTTACCGGAATTTACTTTTCTGCTGATTAGTTTGTATTTCATCTCATTGCATTCAATTAATATTTTATTGAATACCGGATCTGACGTGGACGAATAGATCACTCCAATTCTTTCTGTATCCGGTAAAATCTTTTTAATGTATTCTAGTTTAATTCTGGCAGGCACATCCAGGTAAACACCAGTAAAGTTTGAGTTATTGAATTCTCTATAGCTAAGAATCATCGAAAATATGAGAGGTATTTTATTAATTTCCTTGTCTGCAAGCATAGTTGCTTGTGGTCCAATGGCAAGCACAAGATTGGGGTTTTCTGTAAGTATCTGTCGAATGATTAATCCAGGTGGTTGCCTTTCCAGATAGTATTCTGAAACAAGAGAGTTTGTGCTTTCCTCTGCAAAAAAAGCTTTGAATCCTTTAAAGGATTGCTGATAGGGATCAATATCAGAAGAAAATATAACGGCAATTTTTGCCTGTGTAGATGCAAAACACCAGGTGCAGAAAGGAATCAGTAGTATCAGAATCCATCCACAATGCCACAAAGAACGCAAATTTTTATATATTATGAACAATTTTTCTATGCTCTTAAATACTAAATAAATTTTTTATTGATAAGTAATAATACACATCCCTGTTTTCATATAATTAGTGTCGCCATGTTATGCTTGCATATACGCTGCGCTCTATACCGGTTGTTTGGGTATTTATAATTGATGAAGGACCGTACTCTTTATGGCGCTTTTCAAGCAGGTTTTTGCCTACAATAGAAAGTTCAATTTTTTCTGTCGGGTTCCAGCCCAGCCGTGCGTCAAGAGTGATATAGCTATCCACATTTACACTTGGAACGCTGTCTACATATCTGATCCATGAATCCAGCTCCAGATTTCCTGGCAGGTCCATCATTGAACGGATGGAAAACTGGTGGTTAGGGATGTCATCTTCAAAACCATCTTCTGTAATCGTATCATTGCTGTCACCTTCAGTGTGAAGCTGCATATCCATGTAAGAGTAAGACCCCTTAATATTCCACCATTCCAACGCTTGCCATCTTGCTGCAAGTTCAACCCCATATGAGGCTCCGTTCATCTTATTTCTAACGGAAATGGGAATGGTCAAATCAGGCAATGGAGTTCCGCTCTCTATTGTTAGAAGATCGTAATATAGATTGTAAAAAGCAGCAGCATCAAAAGAGAGATGATTAGTAGGTTGAGTCCGATATCCGATCTCGAACGCAGTGAGAACTTCAGAGTCAAAATTGTTGTCGCCAATTATCACACCCAGGGTGGCAGGTGAACCCGGAAATAAGGTACCAGGTGCAATTGACTCCTTATCTAAGCGAATAGTATGTTCTAATCGGGAGGGGGTCCTTACCGCACGTGAAATGGCCCCCCATACGGTATTCTTTGTATTCGGCGTATACAAGATACGACTACTTGGCTGCACTTCAATTCCCGTGTAATTGTTATGTTCAATCTTAGATCCAAGCGTAAAATAAAGCTTATCCGGAATCAGTGTTATCTCATCTTGTACGAAGGCGCTGAAAAACGGATCTTCACGGCTGGTCTCTGATACAGAAAGTGTGTTAGAACCTCTAATGTCATCGGTGGTAAAGCGGAATTTAGCTCCCCACAGGATTTCATTATTTAATGGCAGATGGAATCGATGGTGGAAGTCGATATCAAATGTGTCGCGAATTTCTTCAATTACAAATTCACTACGCTCGGTCCGATCGTAGTAAAACTGTAATGAAAGATCAGAATCTTCACTCAAAGTTCGGTTCCAGCGAAAGAGGAGATTTCCACCGGATAAATCAATATTCCCGTCAATTCTACTGGATAATGAAGCAGTAGATAGATCTGGTACTGTAACACGCTGACCTGCAGTTCCATCGTAATAGTCACCTTGAAATGTTAATTTGTCATTTTCTCCTTTATCCCAGTCAACTCTAAAACCACCTCGTCCCATGCGCCAGTCATCATGGCCTTCAGTGCCGCCTGCAGTTTCGGTATTGTCTCTATTGAAATACTTTGCATAGGCACGGTAACTCAAATTTCCACCAATCTTACCACCATAGCGAGCACCTCCAAAACCCTGTTCTTCAGTTCCTATGCCAGTAGTTACGAGGCTGCCTTGAGTCTCCGTTGCCTTTTTTGTTATAATATTTATCACTCCATTAACGGCGTTTGCTCCCCAAAGTGTACCGCCAGGCCCCCGAACCACTTCAATTCGGTCAATATCTTCCAACAAGGTATCCTTGACTTCCCAGATAACTCCGGAGAATGCCGGCGTATACACACTGCGACCGTCAATCATTACCAGGAGCTTGTTGGCAAAACGGCCGTTGAAGCCTCGTGAAGTGATGGCCCATTTATTTGCATCCATGCGCGCCACTTGAATTCCGGGTACCATACGTAGCAGATCAGGTATTGTTCTGGCACCTGAACGACGGATATCCTCAGATGTTATGACAAAAGTAGCAGCCGTAGTATCAGACTGCTTCTGTTCCTTTTTTGCAGCCGTTATAACGGTTGGGATATGCATAAAAAAGAGATCTTCCGGCATAATCTCTGTTTTAAGATCTGAAGTTTCAGCCCACAAAGCAGAACAGGCTCCCATTACCAATATGATTATCATTCCCAGGTTTTTAATTATATTCCTCATATTATGCTTTTTGTAATATTTCAGGTACATTACGAATCTTTAATCGTTAAAGCAGTTTTCACATAATTCAAACATTTTAGATTACTAATACGTAATTGATTTGGTTTTCTTATTTCTTCCATGAAATAAATTGGATTTGGTCAGACCAAATTGGTTAGGAACGCACATAAGAATTGTAGATTATTTTCCTTGAGAAATAGGTGAATTACTGTTGAACTGCTCAAAATATTTAACCCCCAAAAAAATTCATTTGTAGGATATCAAGGAAATGCAATAATCATGTTTGTGATAAATAACTTTTAGATACAATTTTTCCAGTATGTTATTATGGCAAAGTTGTAAAGTCAAGCATAAAGGATGTTTAAATTCATTTTCTTTGATTTTGACATATTGCTTATTTTCTGATACTATTTTTTTAACCAGAAAAGCTGTAACTAATTACGTATTACCTCTTTATGCATCTCCACTGTTTAACCAATTTAATGATTCAGTTCATAGTATAGCCGAGTAAAGAATTACAATCTTAAGAACACAATTATGGTTGAAATGAAAAAGATTATTGATGGATTTAAACATGCATTTGCAACTGAGGCAGCTAAATTTGTTGATAATGATATTATCTTAATTAGAAAATTAGCAGACTATGTAGTAAAGCGAAATATGTCCATGCCCGCTATTATGTTTCTTGAATCTGTTCGGCCCTTAAACTTTGTTGGCAGTCAGGCCATGGTTTTCTTTAAACCGATATTTTCACGTTTTTTTACTAGAGAAGAGTATGATAAACTGGCGACTATGTTAGAAAATAGGGAAGTCATAGACTTACTTATAAAAGAGATTGAGCAAAAGAGTGAGGCAAAATGACTGAAAATTTCAATGTAATTGTTGCCACAGATTGTGGCAGTACGACAACGAAAGCAATACTTATCGAAAAAAAAGGTAATGAATATAGACAAACTTTCAGGGGCGAAGCACCGACAACCGTTGAAGCCCCCTTTGAAGATGTAACAAGAGGTGTTCTCAATGCTTTTGCCGAGCTTGAAGAGTTGTCTGGTCGAAAGATACTGGATGGTGAAAAAATTATTACACCGGCAAAAGAGAATATAGGCGTTGATATTTATATATCAACAAGTAGTGCCGGAGGAGGACTTCAAATGATGGTGGCCGGTGCGGTATTGACAATGTCTGCACAAAGTGCACAAAAGGCAGCTTTAGGTGCGGGAGCAATAGTCATGGATGTAATAGCCTCAAATGATAAACGTCTACCTCATGAGAAAATCGAGAGAATAAGAGATCTACGTCCGGATATGATACTGCTGTCGGGAGGAACTGACGGTGGAACAGTATCGCATGTTGTAGAGTTGGCAGAGTTTATTGGTGCAGCTAGTCCCAGACCACGACTGGGAATGACGTTTCAATTACCGGTTATATATGCCGGTAATAAAGACGCACGAGACAGGGTTAATGATGTATTGAAGGATAAGACCGCACTAAGAATAACGGACAACTTGCGGCCTAAGCTGGAGAGAGAAAATCTTGGCCCTGCAAGACAGGAGATCCAGAATCTATTTTTAGAGCATGTCATGGCACATGCCCCGGGATATAAGAAGTTAATGACATGGACGGGCGTGCCCATAATGCCAACCCCAAGTGCGGTAGGTGAGATGATGCAGGCAATTGCCAGGAAAGAAAACATCAACGTAGTCGGTGTTGACATAGGAGGTGCGACTACAGATGTATTCTCGGTTTTCGGTGGGGTCTTCAATCGTACTGTCAGTGCCAACTTTGGAATGAGTTACAGCATATCAAATGTTATTGCTGAAACCGGTATTGAAAATATAATGAAATGGCTCCCTTTTGAATTAGAAGAAGCTGACATTCGCAACAGGATAAAAAACAAGATGATTCGCCCCACTACCATTCCTCAACTGCTGGAAGATCTGATACTTGAACACGCCATAGCAAGAGAGGCGTTAAGGCTCTCATTTGTGCAACATAAAGCGCTTGCTGTCGGATTAAAAGGGGTCCAGAAGCAGAAGGACATATCAGAATCATTTGATCGGGCCGCGGAAGAGGAAACACTTATTGAAATGAACAGGCTTGATCTTATCGTTGGGAGTGGTGGCGTTTTATCACACGCACCCAGAAGATCTCAGGCGATGATGATGATGATTGACGCGTTTCAGCCTCATGGCGTTACCATGATAGCGGTAGACAGTATATTTATGATGCCACATCTTGGTGTGCTTTCTACGATTAACGAAAAAGCTGCGACAGAGGTATTTGAAAAAGATTGTTTAATCTATCTCGGACCATGTATTTCTTTAACAAATTCCGGAAAGCATGGATCACATTGCCTGGACTGTGTAATTACCTATTCTGATGGAAATAAACGGAAAGAATCACTATTGTTTGGAGAGCTTAAGGTCTTTGAATTGGGAGAAAGAGAAAAGGCTGAGGTTGAAGTGACACCAGCCAAAAAATTTGATTTGGGAGAAGGAAAAGGCCAGAAAATAACAAAAGAGGTTACGGGTGGTGTAGTTGGTCTCGTTATCGATGCGCGCGGCAGACCATTCGATCTTCAAGAAGGCAAAGGAAAGGAACCGATGGATAAGGTGCTTTCGAAGTGGAATACAGCCTACGATGCATATCCTGAGTAAATCAGAAGGTTTGAACCTAAACATTTCGGTTCAGGCTATAACCCTTAAACTGTATTGATTAACTAAACAATAGCAAATCATAAAAATGACACACGCATACACGCCAGGCTTAAGACTGGCTCAAAAATTACAAATAAGAAAAAGTAGAAACCTTCCACTTCCCGGAGATGTGATAGTAAAAAAGGGGGATATGGTGAAATCCGGTGACATTGTTGCCAGGACAAATCTGCCTGGTAAAGTCCACTCTGTAAATGTAATAAATCGACTTGCTATCTTACCGAACGATTTACGGAAAAATATGTTAAAAAAAGAGGGTGATAGTGTCGTAAAAGATGAAACGATAGCAGAAACCAAGCCATTTATAAAAATGTTCAAATCTATCTGCCTCTCCCCTATCACCGGCATTATTGAAACTGTTTCAGATATTACGGGGCAGGTTTTATTAAGAGAACCCCCTAAACCTGTCCAGATAAGTGCATATATAGATGGCAAGGTAGTAGAAACAATTGAAAATGAAGGTGTTGTGATAGAAACGAATGCTACTTTTGTTCAAGGTATTTTCGGTATTGGAGGTGAAACGACCGGTGAGTTACAGATAATAGTTAATTCCCCTGATGATATTGTAAAACCTGAGGACATAAAAGAAACTCACAGAGGTAAGATAATAGCTGGCGGTTCAATCATCTATTCAGACGCTATCAAGAAGGCTCTGGAAACTGGTGTTAAAGGAATAGTTGTAGGAGGAATTCGTGATAAAGAAATTAATGAACTTCTTGGCTACGACTTAGGTGTTGCAATCACAGGATCAGAAGATATTAATATAACCATTATTATTACTGAAGGATTTGGTCAAATCAGGATGGCACAGAAGACATTCGATATCCTGAGCCAGAGAGAAGGGTCAGTTGCATCAATAAACGGTGCTACACAAATAAGGGCTGGCGTGGTCAGACCGGAAATCATAATACCCTATAGCAATGAAGACTCTTCCGATATTTCTGCTGAAAGCAAATCTCCTGCAGGTGAGGAATCTGCTGGGATTTCTATTGGTGATCAGGTCCGTATAATCAGAAATCCAAACTTCGGAATGCTCGGTAATGTTAAATCCTTACCAAGTGAATTGCGAACAATAGAAACAGAAGCCAGGGCCAGAGTTTTAGAAGTTGAATTCCCTGATGGCAAAACTGCCATTGTACCAAGGGCAAATATAGAAGCGATTAAGACGTAAAAAAAAATTAAGGTATTAACGAATCAGTGTAGGGGCAAACCTATGTGTTTACCCTCTTTTTCTTTGTGTTCATCAGGATTATCAGGGCAAACACATAGGTTTGCCCCTACACAAAATTCAAAAATCATGAACAGAATATTATTTACATTCGTATTATCTATATTAATTCTTTCATACACCTCTACTGCATTTGCAGTTAGAGGAAACAGGCTCATTCCGCCAAAAACTTTTCTGGCTTTTGATACTCCGAATGACAGCGGCAAGAGTATAACTATCAGGTGGTCCGCTTCTTCAAGTGAATCAGAGGATGTTGAATATGTGGTATATGCATCTGCTAAAAAAAATGGGCCTTTTAGAACTGAAGTTCTGCGCATCAGTTCCAATACCATGTATGAGGAAGGCACAGATTCTCGTTATCACCTTGTAGGTATAGAACCTGATAAATTCTTCAAGAAAAGAGCTTCTGATAAAGATGGCAATGGTGAGTATTTCTTTAAGCTTGTTATGTCAAATTCTGATAGTGCGAGTGTAGGAGTGATCGCATCCGCCACACCAAAGGGAAACTTGTTTAACTGGTCTAGATTGAATAATTTTATAATAATGATCATCTTTTCCATTTTGATATTATGCTGTATCAAACATGCGAAAAGAGCTCCAAGCCTGTTTATCAGAAAAATAAAGGGATTAGATGCAATAGACGATGCGTTAGGAAGGGCTACAGAGATGGGTAAGCCAGCACTATTTGTCCATGGTCTTAACGATATGGACAGCATCTCTACAATTGCTGCTATTAATATACTTGGAAGGATTGCATTAAGGGTTGCGGAATATGACACTCCACTCAAGGTATCAAACATTTATCCAATAGTTTTGTCCGTAAGTCAGGAAGTTGTTAAAGAATCATATTTAGAGGCAGGAAGACCTGACGCATATGTCCAGGATAATGTGTTTTTAGCGGCTTCAGAACAATTTCCTTATGTGGTCGCGTTGAGTGGTATAATGACCCGTGAGAAACCAGCAGCAAATTTCTTTGTAGGGTATTTTTATGCAGAATCTCTGATTCTTTCTGAAACAGGCGCCGCCACAGGGGCTATCCAGATTGCGGCGACAGACGCCTTTACCCAATTACCGTTCTTTATAACAACGTGTGATTATACCCTTATGGGTGAAGAACTGTACGCGGCAAGCGCCTATTTATCAAGAGAGCCATTACTTCTGGGTAGTTTGCGTGCACAGGACATAGCCAAGGGAATTCTTATCGGTGTGATAGTATTTGGAGCATTTCTTGCGACATGTGGAGTTCACTTCATTAGTTTAATCTTTAAACCCGGTTGAACAACCATTAGCGGAAGGCTTGTATAAGGCAGATGTGGATATCTCCTGGTTCCCATTAAATAAATCTATGAAAGGAATGCTGACTGAATGAATTTTCTTAAGAGAACAGTGCCGATGTCAATTGCATTTGTCATGGGCATATTGATGGCTTTTCAATACTATGTACCTCATGAAGCATCACAAAACCTTTTAAAGGTCGTAACCAAATGGGGAATGATAATCTCAGGATTTGCTATGTTCATAGGAGCTTACAGTCTGTTTCATATGCACTGGAACAGGATTAAGCAGAAGGTGTCCGGATGGGGTTATAGCATATTTGTGTTCTTTGGGGCGGGAATAACCATCATCTTTGGTCTCTATAATGGGGGTGAATTTTTTTGGGATGATAAGCAGGCAGGTACAATGTTTGACTGGATATTTGATTATGTACAGGTACCTGCTGCTTCTACAATCTTTTCTATCCTTGCATTTTTTATGGCGTCTGCTGCATACAGGACCTTCAGGGCCAGGAATAAAGAGGCTACAATCCTGCTGATATCTGCCATAATAGTAATGCTCGGCCGCGTTCCGATAGGCACCATGATATCACAATACATCCCGATAGCCGCTGACTGGATAATGTCAGTGCCAAATCTGGCGGCTAAAAGGGCTATTTTAATAGGAGTGTCTATAGGTGTTATTGCGACCTCAATAAAGATAATTTTTGGGATTGAAAGGGCTTATCTTGGTGGTGGTGATTGATGGATAAATTACTCAAAATTGACAGACGCATAATATTTGTATTTGTTGCATTGGCAGTAACAATCCCCTTACTCTTCAGGTTTAAGATGGCTGTGCCTCCAACAAGACACGTTATAAGTATGTATGACAAAATTAATGCTCTTTCTGAAGGTTCTCATGTACTCATATCATTTGATTATGACCCATCATCGAAAGAGGAACTTCAGCCAATGGCAGTGGCCCTGCTACACCACTGTTTTAAGAAGAACATTAAGGTTATTGGTATGACACTTTACCCTGCTGGTACGGGCCTGGCAGAAAAGGCAATCAAGCAAATCGGTAAAGAGTATGGAAAGAAGAGTGGAGAAGACTACGTCTTTCTGGGATTTAAGGCAGGGAGTTCTCTGGTAATAATGAATATGGGTGAAGATATCTACACGGCATTTCAAAAGGATTTTTATGGTAAAAAAACTGTCGGCATGGAGGCCCTTAAAGGAGTCAGTTCATTACGGGACATTGATTACGCTGTTAATCTTACGGCTGGTGGAATCTATGAGGCCTGGATAGTGTATGGCAGAGAAAAATATAATTTTGATCTGGGAGTGGGCTGTACTGCCGTAATGGGGCCTGAGATGTATCCGTTTATTCAGTCTAATCAACTGACTGGATTTCTGGGTGGATTAAAAGGCGCGGCAGAATATGAGACACTGATAGATCACAAAGATAGAGCTGCTGCCGGTATGTCACCGCAGAGTGTGGTCCATGTACTGGTAGTCTGCTTTATACTCTTTGGGAACTTTCTATACTTTAAATCAGGCAGACAGAAATAGACGATGAATAAAAGCAGAGACATTTATATTCTTTTTTTCATATTGATAGCATTCTTTATTGTAAGCGTAGTTTATCTATCCTTTGGTTGGCTTGATATCTGGGGAGATGGGCTGGGTATAATTACGGCTGCGGCAGTAACACTTGCCATGTATAGCTTTCTTTATAAGGATAATCCTGTATTTAAGATTGCAGAAAACCTCTTTGTGGGGGTTGCCATGGGATACTCAATCATCATTGTGTGGTTTAATATCCTAAAACCTGATGTCTTTGAAGCCTTAATAGTGCCTGTGTTCAAGGATACCGGTAAAGCTCCTCAGTATACGGTCATCGTCCCCACGTTACTTGGTTTATTCATGTTCTTAAGGTTTTCATCTAAACTGTCATGGCTCAGCAGATGGTCATTCGCGTTCATCGTAGGAATGGGGGCAGGAATTGCTATTCCAAATTTTATAAACGCCATACTGTTGAGGCAACTTGAACCTATGTTTGCACCATTATATACAGGAAGTTTCTGGGGAACAATAAACACACTACTGGTTCTTATTGGTGTCGTGTCAGTCCTTTTCTATTTCTTCTTTTCTCTGGAGCACAAAGGTGTAATTGGAGGTGTTTCGGTGATAGGTATCTGGTTTCTTATGATCGCCTTTGGCGCTTCTTTCGGCTATACGGTAATGGCGAGAATGTCACTTCTCATAGGACGCATGCAGTTCTTACTAAAAGACTGGCTTGGGATAATACAGTAGATAAGCGTCCTCACCTTCTTTTCTGATAAAGACATTGAATTGTTTTTTCGGTTTTAGCAGATCTATATTTAGTTCACTGCTTTTTTAAATACTTTTTCCAGGAGTTCTGTAACTCTTGCTTTAGGATCAGTCCTTATCTTCTTTTCCTCTTCTCCTATCATATAAAATAATCCTTCCAAAGCTTTGTTTGTTACGTAATCATCAAGATTGAGCGTTCCTGCCTTTACAAATGGTAAAGATGAGAACTTGCTTAGCATATCTTTATAATAACGTGTAGCACCAACCTCGTTCACACTGGATGAAATTATTGGATTGAAGGCATCATAGAGTTTCTCACTCGCTTTTGTCTTAAAATATTCAGTCGCAGCAGTTTTATTGCCATTCAGTATTTTTTTGGCATCGTCGAATGTCATCTCCTTTATTGCATCTATAAAAATTGATTTTGCTTGAGGAGCGGCCTTTTCCGCTGCACGGTTCATACTGACAATAAAATCATCTACCGGTTTGTTATATCCGATTTTGCGTAGTCCATCTGTAACCATTTTAAATTTTTCAGGTATGAGAATCTTAATTGCCTGATTAGCCAGGTATCCATCAAGTTCTGAAACTGATTTTACTGCATTATCTGTTCCTACTGAAATTGCTTCCTTTAGAGCAGTTACGATTGTACTTTCATTAATACTTTCCTGCTTCGAACTGCTAAATAATTTCTTGAGCCCGTCAAACAAGCCTGCCTGGCAAACATGCATAGAGGAAATCTGCACAAATATAATTGCCATGATAATTATTGCTTTTCTCAATTCCTGCCCTCCTTTGGCATCAGGTCATAGGAATTCAACTAGTAAATACTAATTAAATTTTTAAATTGGTAAGCCTTGAAATAAAAACAGGAAAGAAGCGGAGAAATACTTCCTCCCCCTCTTTCCTGTTTAAAATTACTAATTACTTATTATCTAACTTTTATGATAGATGTTGGTTTCGCATTTACAACTGCAGTAAATGAATCACTCGAACTATCACATTTAGTTCCCGAATTGTCATTAACGGTTAAAGTAACAGTGTATGTGCCTTGTTTAGAATAAACATGATTAACTTTAGCACCTTCACCGGTATTACCGTCTCCAAAATCCCATGAGTAACTTAAGCTGTCACCGTCCGCATCAAAAGATCCAGAACCATCAAAATCGGACACTGCATCTAGGCAGCATACATGATTAGGCCCTGCATCAGCGACAGGAGGTGTATTGATTCTGACTTTTGTATCAGTCAGATCACTTGAACATACAGTACCCTTGTCATCATCAATCGACAATTTTACAGCATAACTACCACCTTTGCTGTAAACATGTGTCACATGAGATCCACTTGCTCCACTTGAACCGTCTCCAAAATCCCATGTGTATGACAGAGGATCACCGTCTGCATCACTAGAACCTGAAGCGTCAAAGGAAATCTCATCTCCTGTACATGCCAGGCTTACAGTACTAAGCACGGCCGAAGGAGGTGTGTTGATCGTGATATTCATGGAAGTCGTATCTGTTGAACGATCTGTACCTTTATTGTCATTTACCGTTAGACTTACCGTATAAGTACCGCCATTATTGTAAACATGTGTCACATTAGGCCCACTCTGTTTATCTGTTCCATCTCCAAAGTCCCAGGTATAAGTAAGGACGTCACCATCAAGATCACTTGATCCAGAACCGTCAAATGAAACCTCTCCTCCAGCACATGCAACATTTACTGCATTTATTACTGCAGTAGGAGGAGTATTGATTGTAACATTCATGGTTGTTATGTCCTTGGAGCACTCAGTACCTTTATTATCATCAACTGTTAATTGTACAGTATAAGTGCCTCCCTGAGCGTAGGCATGTGATGCAGTCGCCTCGCTTTGTCCGCCTTGTCCATCTCCGAAATCCCAAGTGTAAGAGAGACCGTCACTGTCAGGGTCATTTGAACCTGAGCCATCAAATGTAATTTCGTCTCCGGTAACAGCCAGATTTACTGCGTTTATTGTTGCAGTAGGATTGGAATTAACGGTAACAAACACTTTCTCTATACTGGTAGAACATCTTGTGAGTTGCATGTCGTTAACAGTAAGAACGGCCTTGTAAGCACCTCCGCTTTGATAAGTATGAACAACGGTGACACCTCTTTCAGTTGTTCCATCACCAAAGTCCCAATCATATTACAGTTGTTCTCCCTCTTCTCCAATTGAGTTGGAGCCGTCAAAAGTAATTGCCGTACCTTGACAAACAGCTATATCAGGACCGGCTATTGCCACAGGAGCTTTGTTTAATTTCACGTTTACCGAATCAGAATCTGAGCTGCATGCTGAGGCTGAACCGTCATCTACAAAAAGCGTAGCTACATATTCCCCTCTATTCTGGTATACATGAGTTATGTTTGAACCGGATCCGCTACTGCCGTCACCAAAATCCCATCGATAATTGAGATCATTTCCATCTGCATCTATTGAGTCAGATCCATTAAAGTTGACACTATACTCCTCATTATGCGGTAGACAGAGATCAATATCATCGCCAGCACTGGCAACAGGTTTTGTGTTGATAGTAATCGTGCTTCTTGCGTTATCAGCGTTGCAAATAGTGTCAGAGTTATCATTCACATCAAGGTTAACGTTGTAAGTACCACCTTTGTTAAAAACCTTTGTTACCTGTTTTCCTTCAGCACTTGTTCCGTCTCCAAAACTCCATAGATAGGAAAGCTGTCCTGGTGTGTTATCCGTTGATCCACTTGCATCAAAAGTAACAGTTTGTTCAGTACACGCTATTCCAGGTCCTGTAAAATCAGCAACAGGTGGAGTGTTTACACTGACGACCTGTGAAGAGACCGCAGTATCACATTCCAGACCGGAATTATCCTGTACTGAAAGGATTACATTATATTCGCCTCCTTTTGGAAATCGATGAGTTACAATTGGCTCTTCGCTTACCGTACCATCACCGAAATCCCAATGATAAACAAGGGCTTGATTATCCGGATCAAATGAACTTGTTGCATCAAATGTGAATTCATCACATCCGCCCATGTTTTTCTTCCTGAAATAGATTGGAATTGGGTTGCCATCTTTGTCTGTAATTCGTATACCCGCGTGTGCCCAGAATTGTGTTCCTTTAATAATTTTATAATCCAGGTATCTCTCTTTTGTAGAAGAAAGATTTACCACCGTATCATGCCATTGACCGCTAGTTGAATCTTCCAGTTCATAGTTTTGATTATTATCATGAATTGAACTGACTCCACCATCGTGATCCAGATCATAATTTGATACTACAATTTGATCTATACCCGCTGGTACTAATGGATAAAAATGCATTGCTGTACCTTCTTCATCCACTAAACGAAATGTAATGTTTGGACTTGAAACTTTCACACTTGCAGGAGAAACTTCTGCCTTGAAAAGGTTAGCATCATCACCGCTGACTGCAGTAATCTCTACTGTGAACCTGTAATAAGAACCGACTTTTTTACCGTCTGTTTTTGATAACGAATCGAAATAATAAAATTTACGTATCTACTCACAGTAAGCACAACAACACATAATGTTAATTTATAAAGTCAGGTAATTCTCCACGAAATAGTATATCCATTGCATTGCTTGAGTTAATTCCCTGCTTGCGGCATGTTGACAAGTAGCTACGAACACGGCA
>JABHIW010000010.1 GCA_018670825.1 Candidatus Scalindua sp.
ATAGAATTTACCTAAACGGGAAAAAATAAAAGAAACGTCAGTATTATTGGATTTTAAAAATTCTACCAACTTTAGCAATTACATACGGTATCAGGTATTGGTATTATTTGTTCTCGGACAGCCTGTGATCTATTGACAAAATCGCTGTGTTTCAAATCAGTAGTCAACCCCTTTTCGCAAGCCAATATAGTAATAATTAAAAATCATGCTCACGCAATAAACAGGAGCATGCCTCTTGCTTACGTATTTTAAGATATCCGGTGAATTTAATTGAACTCCTTCCTCCTTACCTTCATCGGATACATCTCCTTTCTTAATTCACAAAGTTTCTGAACTGTTCAGCAGTTAATATCTTCCTTGCTTTCAGTATGCTATCCAGCCGGTGATCAGTTTTTTTTATTATTATGAAACTTTTTTTCTTTAGCCTTCGTCTAAAATTGTGAATGTGACAGGTTATCAATAGAAAAATAGAAAATTAATAAAAAGGAGTGTTGAAATGGTTAACAGAAAATTTATTAGTAAGTTATTAGTCATTGGCTGTTTAGGTGTAGCTGTTTTAGTTCAATCAACTGACGCGGACGCTCGGTTTAAGAAAAGGAATTATCCTCGCCATCTACATTATTCAAAAAGCAAGTTTGAGAGAGTTTTGCCAGGCAGGTTTGTAAAGATAGCATTGGGTGGACTCTCTTATTACTATGTTAACGGTATTTTTTATCAAAAAAGAGATCGAGGTTATGTTGTTGTTGCTGCTCCAAGAGGTGCGGTAGTCTCCAAAATCCCACACGGTCACAAAGTTATCGTAGATAATGGGAAGCGGTATTATACTTTTAAAGGCGTTTACTGGAGACGTACTCCAGCCGGCTATATTGTTGTTTCTAATCCGACAACCATCGCATTAGGAACTCCTCAAACTTCATCTAGAAAAATGTCAAAATATAGAGGAAAATCATTTGTGATTAATATTCCAAATTTTGATGGGAGTTATACAACGGTTGCCTTAACAAGTTCTGGTCGAGGATTTACCGGGCCTCAGGGAGAATACTATCCTGAATTTCCACGAGTCGATCAGCTAAAAGCTATGTATGGAAAACAATCGAATAAAGATTTATGTTATAGAAATTAATTATGAAACTTTTTGTAACTGTCGCTAGTCTAATGTAGTGAAATGAGGCAGTACAAAAATAATTTAGAAAGGAGTATATTATGAAAAGTACAAAAAGGTTTTATCAAAAAGTCATAGTGTTAACGCTTACTGCAATATGTATTTCTACATCCTTAACTTATGCAGAGCCCTTCAGAGGTACATGTGATGGGCATGATAATAGATGTCAAATTAAAGAGCAGATTGTCATTGAAGAGTTAGGGCTCACAGAAGATCAACAGGCAAAACTTAAGAAACATCGAGAGGCATGTCGTACGCAAGCCATGCAAATGAAGGGATCTCTCAAAACTAATCGGTTAAATCTCAGGAGTGAATTGGGTAAATATGATTCAAATCCGGATGAAGTAGAACGTATTTCATCTGAGATGAAAAATCAGCAGGCACAACTTATTGATCATCGAGTTGCGTCTATTCTAAAAGTAAAAGAAATTCTGAATCCTGAGCAATTTGAGCAGTTTAGATCAAAAATTAAAGAATTAAGAGGAAAAAGAAGAGGCTTTAAGGGAAGGTGTAGAGGAGATAAGAACGAATTACTTAAAGGAAAGTAAAACAACCGGAGTAGTGGTAATTAAGACCGCAGCTGACACTGCGGTCTTAATTATTATGTAAAGAAATTATTTCACAAGCCTGATACATTTAAATAAATCGTTTTTTTTACAATAGGGGAGGTAGTCAGTGAAAAAGGTAATTGTTTTTATTGTTCTCTGTGGAAGTATAACAGGCCTTGTTGCATGTACTTCAATGAGTGGTGGAGGAATGTCCAGGGGTGGAAGAGGAGTGTCACTTGATGGATTGGATAAAAATCATGACGGTAAAATAACACTTCATGAAATGAAGTGTCTTCCTGCCAGGAGGAGAAGTCCGGAAGATATGTTTAGAATGATGGATAAGGATGGAAACGGTTATATTACCCGTTATGAATTTGAAAGTAGAGGAGAGGGTAGAGGTCGCAGGAGATAAAATTTAATGATCTTGTTATATTTACTATTTAATTCGTTTGAATAGTAACATGCTTTTCTGCAATAATTGATACTCCATGCATTTTCACTTTTTGTGGCCCGTTCAGGAGGTTTCCTTTTTTGGGAGTGAGTTCCTGTCTCAGCTTTTCACAAACCCCGATGTTCCTCAAAGAATAAATCAGTTGAATAAAACGGTTAATTGGCTCATAATTTGGCTTGTTTATGAGTCGAATAGTGGTTGCAATCGGCTCATGTTATATAATTGGCAACAAACTTTTTTGCAATTATTGCCGCAACCTGCTTGCCCGTCAAATCGGTTTGGACGGGAATAGCATAGTTGCCCGCCCGGATGACTTGGTCGGACGGGGGCAAACCCCACAGGGCTCCTGCTCTCTGTGGTTCTTCCGGGAGGTTGACCTCTTTGGGTGAGAGTTCTTCTCTCTGTTTTTCGCAAACCTCCAGATTTTTCATACTTGATTTATACCCCAACATCAGGTATTTTGCGCATTAATACACTACAAGGGAACTTAATCTACACTCTTGTCATTCCCGTAGTATGTTGAGCGGGAATCTATTTATATGATTTAACCGGAACTGTCCCCAACCTATACGGTTAATACCATGAAAAAAACAAAACTCATCATCTATACCCTGTTCATATCACTATCAGGAATATTACTCTTCAGCGGTGCATCTGTGAGAAGTGCTGAGAAATGGAAATGGACAGGTACGTACGCTGACGCAACAGTAATGACCCGGGAAGATCTTGATAAAATCCTAGCAGATCATAAGAAATGGATTGATACAAAGGAAGATAAAGGCATAAGAGCAAATCTTAGTTGGTGCGATCTTAGTGAAGCAAGTCTGAGTTATGCCAATCTGAGCAAGGCTAATCTGAGCCATGCCAAACTGATAGGTACAGATTTGAGTTATGCTAATCTGCGATATACTGATCTGAGTCATGCTAAGCTGATTAACTCAAATCTGACTAAGGCGAATCTGACTAGGGCATATCTGGCTAATGCAACTCTAAAGGAGACCGACCTTTTAGACGCAACCATATCATATGCAAATTTTAAAAAATCTGTTTTTGAACCACTTAGTATAGGTAAAGGACTTGAATTTCTTGGAGCTTCTGGATTTTCGAGTATGACGTTTGATTCTGATAAAATTTGGCCCGTAGTAACACTACGAAAAATGGCAAGGGAATCTAGCTTCAAATCTCAGGAAAGGAGGTTGACAGCCGCTCTACGCAAGAATCGCGAAAAAAAACGATTTTTAGAGACTTTATTCCTTGATCTACCTTCGGGTTACGGAGCCGATCCAGGAAGATGTCTTTTGATATTAGGAGCGTTCTTTTTTATTTTCTCAATTCCTTATATATTTTCACTTATGACAAAAGGGGAAGAAGGGATATGGATGGAATGGGTAACGAAACGGATGAAAAAGAAAATGGGTAACGAAGAACCCTTTCGATTAAAGCCTCACCGTTGGTACAAAGTTATTGGGTACGGCGTCTACTTCAGCCTCCTCTCAGCCTTTCACATTGGCTGGAAAGACCTGAATGTCGGAAGCTGGATTGCTCGAATTCAGCCTCGCGAATACACACTAAAAGCAACCGGATGGGTAAGAGTCGTCTCAGGAATTCATTCACTCATCAGCATATATCTTTTAGCCCTTTGGGCACTGACCCAATTCGGTCGCCCGTTTGAATAATAGGCGTAGGGACCTGTTTCCCCTGTTTATTAATCCTTAATTTTTTCCCCTTTGCGCTCTCTACGTCTTTGTGTGAAACTGCCTCTTTCATTCACAATCTTTATTCGCGTTAATCCGCATCCCTGTATTCAGGTGTTTTGCAAGGGGTCGGAGGGTAAAACTTGATTTGTGCTTATATCTATTCGGTATTAGCATTATCATGACAGAGGGAATAAGAATGGTGTCCATCTATTTTTTATTTATGTTCCTAAATTAACATACTATCCAACTGCTTACGTTTTTTAATATGTTAGGTTGATTCAGGTGAATTCAATAGAACTCTTTTCTCTTTCCCTTCCTCTTCATCGAACGCATTTCTTTTCTTAATTCACAAAATTTTCTGAATTGTTCAGCAGTTAATATCTTCCTTACTTCCAGTATACCTTCCAGCCGGTGATCAGCTTTTTTTGAGTGCAGACCCTTAAGCTCATTATGGATCTTATAAATCTCCTCCATATTCAGCTCTTCTTTTTGAAGTTCATTTTTCAGTGTTTCTCTCTTCGCTTTTAGAATTTCTCGAAACTCGCCTGTCTGTCCTCTATGATTCTTTCGGTGAGCTTGTAGCTGTTCTTCCTGTTCAGGGCTCAGATCAAGTTGCTTGAAAACTTCCTGCATTTTTGCCTTCATCTCTTCCCGCATCTGATCATGCCTGTTGGTATTATTCCCCTTGGGTTGCGAATATACATTTGATGTTAATAGCATTGCCCCGACAATGCCTACTGAGTAGAGAACTTGTTTTAGTCTAGCACTCATAATTCCAGCTCCTTTCATCTTTCAAATAAATACAATTTTATGTTTTTAAATTTAATTCAATTCGGGCAGACTTCTTTTGCCAATACGTCATTCTGAAGGAGGAACGACTGAAGAATCTATACACTAAAATCTCATTAGCCTCACGAAACACATTGGCTTACTAACGAGAGATTCTTCGCTTCACTCAGAATGATAAGAGTGTATCTTCCAGCGATATAAGTAGTTAAAATGGAAAATCATATAAAGTAAAATTATAGAAAATAATCTTCTATTGAAGTCCCAAAGTCATCATTGCCGTTCGCGCTTTCCTGGTCAAAAACAGTCATCAAATAGTTTATGCACTCAATCTGGCTGTCCGGATTCACTTGTACAACCTTTTGGTCGTCTGGCTTCAATTTAATAACGGTTATCCCCACCAGTAATAAAACTAATATAGAGGTAACAACAAAAGCAGATTTTGGAATATAAAAAAATTCCTTAATTCTGAGAATTAAGTCAGTAAAGGAGTTTGCTGGTTCATGTAGTGGTCGTTCTTCTTCGATCTGCTCCCTGATCTTATTCCATGTTGCTTTCGGTGGATTATGATTTTCCAGGTTATTGAATGGTTCAACAACTGCTGTTCTCGTTAAAAGCTCATACTCCTTACAGTCACTACAAATTGTCAGGTGTTGCTCGATTTGAGTTTTCTGCTCTTTTTCCAGCTGTCCATCCAGGTAATCGGTAAGAATGAGTTCTTTAACATCTTCACATTTCATTTTTCACCATCTCTTTTCTTAATGCTAAAAGTTTTTCCCTGGCTCGTTTGAGTCTGGAACGTACGGTATTAATATTTATGTTCAATGATTCTGATATCTCCTGATAACTTAAACCTTCGATACTTCTCAATACGATACAAACTCTCAGGTTCGGACTAAGAGCTTCCAGCAAGGTTGAGAGGGTCTTTTCCTGCTCTTCTCTCTCTACTTCCTCACTGACAGAATCAATGGTTTTATTAAGTTTATTGTGGTCTTCATAGAGCACCGTATGGTCCTGCTCTTTTGACCTTTTCCTGGCATAGTCAATAGACATGTTAACTGCTATCCTGTATATCCATGTTTTAAGGGATGATTTAAACTTAAAACTCTTAAGCTTGCGGTAAACAGTAAGAAATACCTCTTGAGTTACTTCTTGTGCCTCATCCATATTATTAACAACTCTGAACGCAACGTTATAGACAAGGCCGGAGTACGCCTTATATATGCCCTCAAAAGCCTCCGTACTACCTTCTGAAGCCTCAATAATTATATTTTCTGTTATGTTATCTATTGTTTCCATCTATTTAGTTAGACACAAATCTTTAAAGAAAGTTCCCTAATATCTTAAACAATTTAATCTTTTTTGCTAGAGACTTTTGTAGAGTAGCAAGCACTGTAATATCCAATAGTTAGAACTAATCAATTACCGGGAATCCAGGATGATAAATCATCTGAATACCCGATAAAAGATTTCGGGTATGACAAAAGCCGTACACGCATATTTATAACCGGACACTACTGAATTTGATTAATATATTATTAAAAAAATTTCTTATGAAACTTAATGATAACAAAAGCCGTCTAAAATTGTAGAAAGGCGGTGAGAAAGATGAAATCTATAACAAAAAGCTTATTATTTATTGCATTATGCTTCATGACATTAGTTTTATCAAGTTACACGGTTTATGCTCACAACAGCAGAGATAGCAGAGACTATAACGATTACAACTATTATGGTGAGAAAAAGAGCTACCGGCAGGGCAATAACTACAGAGATGGCAATAACTACAGACGTAGCTATAGAGATTATAATTATAGTAAGAAAAGAGACTATAGTATTTACCGGCGTTTATATCGTTATGCACCTGGTTATCGCAACAGGCCATATAGATACAGACGCTATGATTGCAGGTAATAAAAAACTATGTTGTAATAATTAAATCGTGAAGGAGAGAAAAATGAAGATCAAATTAATCAGTACGATAATGTGTGTTATGGCTATTGCGATTGTTACGAGTGGTTGTTTGACTACTACACAAAAAGGGGCAGCAATAGGGACCGGAGCAGGGGCCGCGTTGGGTACGGGTTTTGGTGCTTTAGCTGGCAGTGCCAGTACTGGTGCTATGATTGGTGCCGGTGTCGGTGCATTAGGAGGAGCGCTTACCGGAGACTACATGGATAAAAAGAGAGAAGAGGCAGAATACGCGCAGATGCAGAGACAGCTTTACATGGAAAGACAATCCAGATCCGGGCAGGGACAAAATTATATTGAAGGCCATTATGAGTATGTAAAGAAGAGGAAATGGGTTGATTCATCAAGGAAAGAGAGAGCCTGGGTTGCTGAGCGTTATGAAGGTAATAGAAGGATTGAGGGACACTACGAAGAGAAGCTCGTACCTTCAGGCCGCTGGCAGGAATATGAGGAGAAGACGTGGATCCCCAGTCACCACGAGTAAGACAGTTGTGCGTATACTAACCAGATCCTAGTTGCCTGCCCGACCTATCGTTCAGGTGGGCAGTTATCCCCGGACAGAAAACGCCGAGGACTCTCCCCGGACTGGAAAACGCCGAGGACTTTCTCCGGACTGGAAAACGCCGAGGACTTTCTCCGGACAAAAAACGCTGATGACTTCACTCGGGCAAAATAGTTTTTGGATTCGATCCGAAAACTATTTTGCAATGGGTGTGCAACTTGCCCTACTGCATTTTACAGGCGGTAGTCACTATTTGTGATCCGTCCGGGAGGTTGGCATTTTTGGGCGCGAGTTCCTCTCTTAAATTTTCACAAATTATGATATTTTTCATAACGCCTCCAGTAACACATTCGGATACAGAGTCCCAACAAATACTTGTTAAATGTGTTATCTTATGTTAGATTTCTTTTGAGGAACATTATTTAAATTGAAATAGGTGGTACAAAAAGTCAGGTTAAAACACTAAGTGACAAATGCCTACTATAGAGATTAGCGGTTACAAATTCAGATTCTATTCATCTGATCTCAATGAACCACCACATATGCATGTAATTCGGGATGGTAATGAGGCAAAGGTTTGGCTTCGACCGCTAGTGTCGCATATAACCGTGGCTACAATAAGGTTAAAATGAATCAAATATTAAAACTAACCAAACAGAATCAACAGAAATTATTGGAGGTGTGGTATGCCCACTTTAACAAATAGTAAAACTCAAACAGTATTTGCCACTGGAGTTCGTTTTGATAAAAACATGCTATATGTTTTACTAAATGACCAAAGAGAAATCTGCTTGCCAGTTGACAAAATCAATTGGCTGGATTGGCTGGCAAAAGCAACACCTGAGCAACGGGCAAACTGGTCTCTTGAATCCGGTGGTTTTGCAATTTACTGGGACGACCTGGATGATGGTATTGAAGTTTGCCATATTTTAAGTATGCATCCACTATCTTAGTCATCATAACAGCTCAACATGGTAAGCAATGATTACCCCTCTTTCATATTTTGATTATTGTAATATTATTTTGGTCTGCACAGCAACATGCTTCTTTATCATTATTGCCGCATCAAGGGCTTCCGCTATCAGTGGTTGGTCCGGGAAGTTGATATTTTTTTTGATGAGAGTTCCTGCCTCAGCTTTTCAAAATCCCTCAGTGTCTCCATATCCTAAAAACAGTAACATCGCTCATCACCAATAGTCTAATGTTTTACTTTATACCAGTCACGAAATGAAATTAGGAAGAGATGCAGTGCAAGGCTTTAGCCTTGCACTGATTGTACAAAAGCAAACCTAAATGAAATGACAAAGTATGAATTTTAAGAACGTCTAGTATAGATATGACAATTTAGTAGATTGTGGAAATTCTAAGATTATAATAGAACGTTAAGTATTAGAAAAACGATAAGAACTACCACAATAAAGGGAGAATATAAATGAATCACAGGTTATTCTGGCGCTTCTTACAGATTTCATTCTTTGTCCTGATCGTATCATCAACAGCATTCGGACAGATCAACCATGACCTTACGGTCAAGCTGGATCCGGACAGTCATCAGATCGAGGTAGTTGATAAAATCACTTTGCCGTCAGATTCATCGGAAACGGCACAACTCCATTTCACCATTCATCAGGGGCTCAAACCTGAGATTCTTGATAAAGATATTATATTAAGACAAACATCTGGCGCTGAAGCTAGTCAGTTTTTCAGCGACAATCCATCACTTCAGCAAGGTAATATTAGGATGGAACTTTTTGAGATCAAGCTACCACCAGGATCCAGTCAGATTACTCTCAAATATTCAGGTGAGATCTATCATCCTGTCAGGGAATATGGTGAAGAATATGCACGCAGTTTCAGCGTGTCACCCGGTATTATCTTTCCGGAAGGGATTTTCTTAAGTGGATCAACCTTCTGGTATCCACATTTTGTAGATGAATTGGTAACGTTTAATCTGGATGTTGAATTACCCGCAGGGTGGTCATCGGTAAGCCAGGGTACACGTAAAAATTATGAAATCGGTGTAGACTCCAGACATGATGTGTGGGTGGCAGACACTCCGCAGGAAGAGATATACCTGATATCTTCTGAATTTACCGAATACAGCCAGGCTGCGGGTGTAGTGGAGGCAATGGCTTTCTTACGAAATCCCGATTCACCGCTAGCACAGAAATACCTGGATACAACAGCACAATACCTTGAGATGTATCGGAAACTTCTCGGCCCGTATCCTTACAGCAAGTTTGCTCTCGTAGAGAATTTCTGGGAAACCGGTTACGGAATGCCGTCATTCACACTTCTTGGTCCCAGGGTTATTCGTTTCCCCTTTATCCTTCACTCTTCTTATCCCCATGAAATCCTGCACAACTGGTGGGGTAATGGGGTATATACTGATTACGAAAAGGGTAACTGGGCGGAAGGACTGACAACGTATCTTGCCGACCATCTTATAAAAGAACAGCGTGGTGCAGCCGTTGAATACCGGCGTTCTGTGTTACAGAAATATACAAATTATGTAACCGCGAATAAAGATAAGGATTTTCCCCTGACCAAATTTAGATCACGGCATAGTGCGGTCACAGAGGCGGTCGGCTACGGTAAGACCATGATGCTGTTTCATATGGTCCGGCAGCAGCTGGGTGATCAGGCATTTGTGAAAGCCCTTCACCGGTTTTATAGAAAATATAAATTCAAGGTTGCTTCCTTTGATGATGTTGAAACAGTTTTTGATAATGTAACCGACGAATCCCTGGGACCATTGTTTGAACAATGGGTGAAGAGGACCGGTTCACCTTCGCTGAGAGTGCATCAGGCGGTTGCAAAACCAAAAGGAGATGGTTACGTACTGTCAGCTATTATTGAACAGACCCAGGAAGCTGGGTCATATCGGTTAAAGCTGCCAATTGCTGTCCACATGGAAGGGGTTGCGAATGCATTCCAGACAAGTATTGATGTCAATGCAAAACAGTATAATCTGGAACTCAATTTCCCTATGCGTCCGTTACAACTGGACATTGATCCTGAATTTGATGTGTTTCGAACATTAGATCACAATGAAAGCCCGCCGGCTCTTAGTCAGGTTTTCGGAGCTGAGCAGGTATTGGTGGTGTTACCTTCGAGCGCATCTGAATCGGTTCGTCTTGGTTATCAAAAATTGGCAAAAGGCTGGCAGAAAGGCCGTGCTGTGAATATGGAGATCAAGCTTGATAATGAGCTGGATGAATTGCCGACAGATCGCGCGGTCTGGTTGTTTGGATGGGAAAACCGCTTCCGGTCCTTATTTGACAATGCACTATCCGATTACGATTATGCCAAAAAGGAGAGTGGTGTATCTATTGAAGATACTGAAATGAAACGAGATAAACATTCTGTTGTGATAATGGGCCGTCACCCGTCTAATAGCGCTCATGCTCTGGCCTGGCTTGCTACCGATAATGTTTCTGCAATGCCTGGCCTGGGAAGGAAACTCCCACACTACAACAAATACAGCTACCTTGGTTTTACGGGTGATGAGCCCACTAACGTATTTAAAGGTCAATGGCCCGTGGTCAATTCACCCATGTCGATTGCCATCTCTCAAGAAGATGGTGAAGAAGTTGGACCAATAACGGCCAAACTGACACCACGTTCTGCCCTTGCTCAACTGCCTCCTGTTTTCTCTGAAGCAAGAATGTTAAAGGATATTGAATACCTTGCTTCTGACGAACTGGCTGGAAGGGGACTTGGAACTGAGGGGCTGGATAAAGCTGCTGACTATATAGCCAGGCAATTTTCTGATGCGGGTTTACAAGCTTGTGGAGATGGACCGGATGATTATTTTCAGGTCTGGACTGAAAAAGTAGCTATGCCGGATCGAGATGTTGTTACTGTTAAGAATGTTATTGGAATTATACCGGGTAAGAATCCTGAATTTGATGGGCAGAGTGTAGTTATTGGGGCGCACTATGATTCTCACGGACTTGGCTGGCCTGATTGCCTTGCAGGTAATGAAGGTAAAATTCACCCTGGTGCAGATGACAATGCCAGCGGAATATCCGTCTTATTAGAATTTGCACGACTGGCCGGTAAAAAATGGCAGCCTGAACGTACGATTGTGTTTGTGGCTTTCAGCGCGGAGGAAGCAGGTAAGCTCGGTTCATTGCATTACATCAGAAAGGCAGAAAAATATCCAATTTCTAAAACTATGGCGATGGTCAATATCGATACAGTTGGTCAATTAGGTAATGATGCGCTAACCATTTTCGGTAATTACTCTGCACGAGAATGGGTGCATATCTTTCGTGGTGCAGGATATGTAACCGGAGTTCCTATCAAGCAGTCAGCCCTGGATACCGGCAACGGAGACGAGAAGAGCTTTATCGATGCAGGTGTGCCTGCTGTGCATCTCTTCAGTGGCGCACGTGATAACTATCATCGTCCAACTGATACGGTTGATAGAATCGATACGGCGGGCTTAGTAAAGACTGCTGCCGTCTTGAAGGAAACGGTTGAGTACCTTGCCGCAAGGCTGGAACCTCTGGCTTCAACACTAACTGCTGCAAAAGAGGGATCTGCTCCACAGAAAAAACAGTCACATAAGAAAAGGCGTGTCGTTCTTGGTACTGTTCCCTCCTATGATTTTACCGGTAAAGGTGTGAGACTTGACGGTGTGACGACCGATTCGCCGGCAGACAAAGTCGGGCTACAGGAAGGTGACATAATTGTGCGTATCGGGGAAACCGTAATCGAAGATCTGGAAACCTTTTCTGATGTCTTAAAGTCTTTACAGGCAGGTAATGAGATTACGATTGCCTATATGCGTGGAGGTACAGAACATATTGTTAGTACGAAGGTGGTTGAGAGATAATTCAGTTCACCGCTCTCCGGACAAAAGGTGTCGAGGACAAGAAGGCGAGAGGGCAAAGAGGAAAACCTGATTCCTCACACAAAGAGACAAAGTCACTAAGTTAAAAAAAGGTATCCTCTGCCGGTTCAATCTTATAGATTGAACCGGCACATTTAGTATTTTTTTGCGCTCTTTGCGACTTTGCGGTGATAGTTTTTTTGCTTAATCTACCCAGTCGGCCATGAATATATTTGTTTCATGCGGTCTGCTGTTGTTACGATTTGAGGCGAAGACCAGTTTCTTTCCGTCATGACTGAACATGGGAAAACCGTCGAATGTAGGATTATATGATAATCGCTCAATTTTCTTGGTTTCTATATCAACCATATACATCTCAAAGTTTCGATGTTGCGGATCATCCATATTAGAAACAAAGATAACCTTTTCACCGTTCGGGTGGAAATAGGGGCCGAAGTTAGCGGCACCATTAAATGTCAACTGGATCGGCTTGCGATCTTTCAGGTTCATAACATATATTTCAAGTTTGCTGGGTCTGATTAAACCATCTTTGAGAAGATTTAAATAGTCTGCAAGCTCTTCTCCTTGCGGTCTTGACGCCCTCCAGCAGATCGATTCTCCGTCTAGAGAGAAGAACGCACCACCATCGTAGCCCGGAGTATCAGTCAACTGTTCAACATTGGATCCGTCAGGATCCATCAAGAAGAGTTCCAAGTCACCGGTACGGACTGACGTGAAAATGATCCTGTCCCCTTTTGGTGAATAGACGCCCTCGGCATCATATCCGGGTGTGTCAGTAAGACGAACAAGATTGGAACCGTCAGGATCGGCCTTGAAAATATCAAAGCTTTTATATAACGCCCAGACATAACCCTTTGACATATCCGGTTTGGGAGGGCATTCTTCTCCACCCAGATGAGTAGACGCGTAAATTATAGATTTATAGTCAGGGGCAATAAAAGAACAGGTGGTAGTACCTTTACCTGATGACAGCATCTTTACATTGCTGCCGTCTACATCCATAGTGAATATAGCGTCACATTGCAGATCATCACGTTTTGACTGGAATATGAGTTTGTCTGCATTGTGGGAGAAATAGGCCTCAGCATTTTCTCCGCCGAAAGTAAGCTGCCTGATATTTTTAAAATGTTTTTCACCTTCAAAGATGGTAACTTCAGCTTGCTTCTTTTCAGAAACGGAGCTCATTTCAATGTCGTTTCCAGCTTCTAACCATCCTTTAATACCAAAGGGGTATTCAAGGACGTTTTTGTAGCCCAGTTTTTTGAGATGAATATAGAGTTTGTTGCTTGCACCACATTTCAAACTGGAGCAATAAGTGACCACCAAGGTATCTTTGGCCTTAATTATTTTCTCAACTTCTTCTTTGGTAGATTTATCATTTAAACTCTGAGCACTTGGGATTCGGTTTTTATCATCCCACTTTCCCGACCTGGCATCCAGGAGCACCATGGGTACATTAGCTTCGATTAGATTTTCAAGTACCGTGGTATTAATGTAAGGGCCATGCTTAAGCTTTTTATACAGTTCACATTTTGTCTTATCGCCATCACCGGATCCTTTACCTGGTAGGGGACATTTATTTTTTTCATTAGACAGACATTTTTGGCATTTTTCAACGCCTTTTGCTTTTAATTCACAGAAGGAACAATCTGGTTTTTCTTGCACTTGAGAAAATGCCTGCGGCATGGTAAAAACCAAAAATCCCAGAATAAGAAATGCTTGTAAAATTTTAGACATTTGTACTCCTCTTTTAAAAAGTTGCTTACCGTTTGTTATTTCTTCACGTATTTTGTAAATCTATCAGCACACATTGTATATCATAAAGATAAGTCTGTAAAGTATGCTATAGATTTGTCTAAAAAATAGTGAATTGAACAATATGTGCCCGTCCGTACCGAAGGTTACTTTCGGGCAGGTAGTAGATCATTGAGGTTGCGTGACTAATAGAAATTCGCAGGCACCCATTGTATGATGAGAAACGCAGGCTCAAGCCTGCGACTACCATTTGCATGAATGTCATGAATTCAGTGAAACATTATACTCTTTTACAGAAAGGGCTTGAATTTAAATGATTGTAATTCTAAAATCAACTTCTTGGATTCTCATCAATCATCTCTTTTCGAAATCATTAAAATTTAAGTACTAATATATTCACATGCCTATCTCTTATTCTCAAATCAGAAAACCGGAACTACTTTCCCCGGCAGGCAGTATGGAGAGCTTTTTTGCCGCTGTTGAAAATGGAGCTGATGCTGTTTACTTTGGACTAAAGAGTTTCAGTGCCCGTGCAAGCGCACAGAACTTCTCCATGGATGATGCCAGCAAGGCCATTGCCTATGCTCGCACGAAATCAATTAAAGTCTATATCGCGATCAATACGCTCGTAAAGACTTTAGAACTGGAAAAGGCGGTTGACCTCTTAGTCGCACTGGAAGAGATACGGCCAGACTCAATAATCATCCAGGATCTAGGACTTCTCTATTTGATTCAGTCCCAATTCTCCGGATTTAATATTCATGCCAGCACACAAATGGCCGTTCACAACCTTGCGGGTGTTAAACAGATGGAGCAACTTGGATTTAAACGGGTTGTTCTGGCAAGGGAATTGTCCGCTTCTGAAATCAGAAATATTACAGAAAATACCTCAATAGAGATAGAAACATTTATTCATGGTGCTTTATGCTATTCATATTCAGGATTATGTTTTTTCAGCAGTATGATTGGGGGCAGGAGTGGAAACCGAGGGAAGTGTGCGCAACCCTGTAGGATGCCTTATCATTCCCAATCAGGCGAAGAAGGATATCTCTTCTCCATGAAAGATCTTCTTACTCTTTCCGAGATAGGTGATTTAGTAGATGCCGGAGTTAACTCATTAAAGATCGAGGGACGTATGAAGTCACCCGAATACGTAGCTGTTGTTACCGATGCCTACAGAAAGGCTATTGATGGCAAACTGTCAGATGAGGACGAAATTGCCAATCGTATAAAAACGGTATTCAGCCGCGAGACAACATCTTCATACGTGATGGGAAAACACAATCTGTCGGTTAAAAAGGATTCTGATATCAGCCAGATCAAGGCAACAGATCTGGTTAATCCGTCTTATCCTGCGAACATGGGACTTTATGCGGGAGAGGTATTAAAGTCTGAGAGGGGTTATGTAAGTATAAGGGCTGAGGCCAGTATAGGTGTCAGAGACTTATTACAGGTATTTGAAGATGCATCTACAAAACCTTCCCTGCTCCATGTAAAGAGTATTAAGGTAAACGGGAAAATAGTTTTCGGTATAAAGTCAGGTGATGTTGCCGTCATCAACTCCGAACAGAAAATCAGGTGTGGTGCAAAGCTCTATGTCGTCTCTTCCCAAAAGACCAAAGAATCATTTACCCAAAAGATTCCTAAAAAACTCATACCTGCTAAGATACCGGTGAATCTGGATGTCAGGGTAACGTCTGACAACATTATGGTAATTGGAACAGTAATGCAATTTACATTTAACAGGGATTATCCTATGAGGCTTGAAAAAAGCATTAGTCGGCTAACAAATGAGGAAAATATAAAGGGTAGTTTTTCACGTCTGGGGAATACACCATTTGAACTGGCAATTATACAAGTAAATATATCTGAAGAATTATTTGTTCCGTTGAGTGTGTTAAATAATGTCAGGAGAGAGTATTTCGATGAATTATTAACCGTATGGCAGAGTGATAGGACACTGAGAAGTGAAAAGATAAAGAAATGGTTGGAGGGAGAATTTGTTGCTAATGGTAATTTGATAAATGAAGAAAAGCACTTACATCATGAAATTCCTAAGGATGAAATCAGGTTATCCCTGAAGATCGACACCTTAAATTACCTGGAATTTATCCTTACAGAAAAAATTCATAAGCTCTATATTGTATTAACAGGTAAAATAGTTTCTTATCTGCAGAATAACGATGGTATTATCGATACATTATTGAAGGAGAAAGAGAGAGTTGTATTCTCATTACCGGTAATAATGAGGGATATGGGGAATGGGCCTGAGAGATATGACAATTTTAAGAAAGTGGTTAATATATTGATGACACGGGGCTTCAGACACTTTCAGATAGCCAACTTGGGGGCTGTTGGGTTGTTTAATGATACAGACGTCATCTTGTATGCCGATTATCCATTATACTCTCTGAATCCACTTTCTCTAATAAAACTGCGTGAATTGGGATTTCAACGTCAAACCCTGTCGCCTGAGGACGGAATGGAAAACCTGAAGGCGTTGCTTTCTGATAATACGGACCTGATTCTTTATCAGGATACACCGCTCTTTACATCCGAGGCGTGTGTATGGGCAAATATGAAAAGTGCATGTCCCGGGATCGACCGATGCGGCTTCGAAAAGATAGTCCTTACAAACGAGCATGGTGACCGCTTTACTGCCATAAATGAAGCATGCAGGACAGTGGTTGTCAATGAAAGACCTTTTTCAATTATTCACCTTATGCAGACATTTCTTGAGACCGGACACAGGGATTACCGCGTTGATTTATGCTATAGGGATTATACCCCTGAAACGATTAGTGACATACTATCCGGAATCCAAACTGGGAAGAAGGTTAACAACTCAACAATAGGGAATTTTGAACGGGGTTTATTATAATCCTACAGACCTAAAGACTCCAGGAACTCCTGGGGGATGTCAGCATTCTTACGCCCTGCTATTGCAAAATAATATAACGGTTCGCCTTCTACCGAAAATCTGTGGCGGTAGCGGTCCAGGTGATATAGATCCAGATATTTTGACAATATCAATTCACGGATTGCCATTGAAAAACCGGAATTATCACTTTTATCAAGAAATGTCTCTTTTACATTAAAGGCCACCCACCCCTGACTTTGTGTTATATTGAAGGCTTCTATAAAAGCCTTTATAGGAATATCGCCAAAACCTAGTGCCGCAACTGTTGTCATGCAGTCAAACGACCATGAAGATAACTCGTCTTTCTCGTCTTCGCTGAGCTTACAGAAATCTGCTATATAGTAGGCATCGTAGACTCCAGGTCTGTCACGTTCTGCCGCAATGCCTGCTTCAGGAATTACGTCCACTCCGACAAGCCTTGATACTCCCTGTTTCTTCAGGTTCTCACCCATAATTCCGTTACCAGCACCCAGATCCAATACCCTGAGCTCGGAAAAGTTGTCATTCGATTGAGATACGGCAGACTTCAGAATATCTGCTACTTTAGTAGGCGACTGGCACTTCAGCCGTTCATAGAAGATCTGTTCGTACAGGCCCGGGTTCTTGTATATCTCATCATAATCGTGAAACAGGATTCTTTTCTTTGCGCCATCAGGATCGTTTATATAAAAGAACGCTTCGTCCTGAGCCAGATCTTGAGAGTCACTTCGCGGAAATTGAATTTTGTACCGTTTCTGCATTTAATACTTATCCTTTCTTTAGCTTGCTATCGAATCCGATTTGTCTAGAAATTACACAACGGCTATATCAAGTTCCTTAAGAGAAACGCCGTATCGTAGAAAAGGTTTCATGGTTACCGTAGCGGCGTAACTACTGTTTCTCTCATTCATTATATACAAATATAGACAAACAGCAATATATAATACAATTTACGTGTGTGAACACACACAGAGTAGTACGTAAGTATTTATATGTTATTGATATTACTGACATTTCACCTTAAACTTGACAAAAAAATATGTTATTGTTACCATTGTTTTTCAGCTTTAGAGAGGCTAAGTTGTTTGGAGAAAAGCTGATATCATTAAATGGAAGTTATAACTAAGATTAATGAGATGCGGGCAAAGGTACTCTCCGTAAAGGACAGGAAAAAATCCATCGGATTTGTACCCACAATGGGAGCAATTCACGACGGCCATATAAGCCTGATGCGAAGCGCGAGAAGCGAGAATGACGAGCTTATTGTCAGCATATTCTTAAATCCGACTCAGTTTGATAAGGGCGAAGATTTCGATAACTATCCTCGCCAGTTGAATCAGGATATCGAGCTTATACGAAAAGAAAATGTAGATGTTATTTTTTCACCCGGTACTGAAGAGATGTATCCGGATGGATATTGCACTAACGTGAGGCAGGATAGAATTACTGATGCCCTGTGCGGCAGGGTAAGGCCAGGACATTTCAATGGTGTAACGACAATTGTAACAAAACTTTTCAATATCATTAAGCCTGACAGGGCGTATTTTGGTCAAAAGGATTATCAGCAAAGTGCGGTCATAGAAAGGTTGGTTAGAGACCTGAATATGGATATAGATATTCAGGTCTGCCCCACAGTTCGTGAAGAAGACGGACTCGCTCTCAGTTCAAGAAATAAGCGATTGAATCTTGAGGAGCGACAGAATGCACTTTCTATTTATGGCTCTTTATTAAAAGCCAGATCCATGTTTGCTTCCAATATAAGGGATGCAAAAGAGATTATAGAAGAGATGGCATCTGTCATTAAGAAGACAAACCATACAAAGATAGACTATATATCCATAGTTAACGCGCGTACGCTTGAAGATCTTTCGTTAATTAATGAAAAGGCTTTAGCTGCTGTTGCAGTATGGATTGGGAATACAAGATTAATAGATAATACTATTCTGGAATAAAACCATGCTTAGAGAAATGTGTAAAGCGAAGATTCACTCCGCGACAGTTACAGAAGCGGATCTGAACTATACGGGCAGTATAACAATCGATAAGACTCTTTTACAGGAGTTGGATATCCTGCATTACGAACGGGTCCAGGTACTGAACATCAATAACGGGGCGAGAATGGAAACATACGTAATTGAGGGAGAAGCCGACTCAGGTATTATATGCCTTAACGGAGCAGCCGCAAGGTGGGCAGTTCCGGGAGACAAGGTTATTATCATCTCTTATTGCCTTATAGACGATGCTAAAGCACGAAGCTGGAAACCAAAAATAGTCTTGCTGGACGAAAAAAATAAGATTACGGAGATCATCTCCGAACCCAATTCCTGACCTCAATGATTAGAACTCTCTTTGAAATACCAATCCCGTACACCGGCATAACCATTCCCATTTACGCATACGGCTTCATGCTTATGGTGGGATTTCTGTTAGTTATGTACGTGGCACGTAATAAGGCAAAGACGGAAGGTTTAAACCCGGAAGATATATCAAATCTGGGACTATATACTATATTCGCCGGTATTCTGGGAGGCAGAACATTTTATGTGGTCCAGAATTTCGGTTCGTATAAACACAATATTCTGGATGCATTCAAGGTTTATGAGGGAGGGCTGGTATTTTATGGTGGCTTAATGGCCTCTATAGCTGCAATAGTTGTTTACTCAAAAGTTAAGAAGCTTCCTGTACTAAAAACAATTGACATTATTGCTTACGCTTTCGCGCTCGGAGTAGCCTGTGGTCGCATAGGATGTTTTCTAAATGGATGCTGCTGGGGTGATGTATGCAGTGCGGCTTTGCCGTGGGCGGTTAGTTTCCCCAAATCTGTTGATGTAAATCTTATGATTGATGGTAGTCCCGCGTTTCTTCACCATCTTGGACAGGGTTTAGTGAGTGTGTCTGATAGCCACTCTCTACCCATTCATCCTACACAGATATATTCTATGTTAGGTAATATTTCGATATTCTTTATTGTTAAGGCTTTTTTTAACCGCCGCAGGAGAGATGGGGAAGTGACGTTAATGTTCTGTGCCCTCTATTCCGTAATGCGCTTTACGGTAGAGATATTCAGGGATGACAATCTGCCACTTTTTGATGGTTTGACTATCTCACAAAATGCCAGCATAGTAGTCCTTGTGGTGACAGTTGCACTTTTTGTAATTGGAAGGATTAAACTGAAAGGGCAGACTACGCTTTCTTAGGTGTTTGTAAGGGCAATTCATGAATTGCCCTTACAGGTTGGGTTATAATTAACAATAATCCAGGGTGGCATGGACAAACTTGTTTGTCCGTGTCGTGCAAGCAGAGACAGTGTGAGAGGAGGCACTTCACGGATATTACATCGCTATTTCAAAAGTTGTATGATGAGGATGCCGACAAGGTAAAGCAGGCTCTTGAAGAGATTGGTAGAGTTGGAAAAGGAAATTTTGATGCCATGAAGGCTATCCAGGATTTCTTAAGAAAAGAGCGTCGAATGCCTCTTCGCATTCTGGCCATGCAGACCCTTTCAAAGACGAAAAGTAATTCTCAACCATCTACAGGAACATTTAAAAAGCCCAATATATTTCAATGTCCCGGAGCGGAGAAGATAAAAAGGGTAGAAATTATAGACGTAACATGTACTCACTGTCATAAAAAGGGTACCGCTTCTGTTGCTGGCTTCGAGAATGAATTTGCCTGCGAAAATTGCGGTGAAATAATAGAGCGCAAATTAGAAGAAAGCTGTATTGAAAAGTGCCCCGTAGGAAGTGAGTGCGTCGGCCCGGAACGTTACCGGAAATATATGAGTGGCAGGAAAAAAGCTCAATAATACAGATAGATATTTTTTCATTCAACGACCTTGCCAGAACACATAAGAAATTCATTCCTTTTGGTTATGGCAAGGTCTATTTGAAATATCGTCGAATTACTCTATTCCAATAATCCTTATGTAGAACATAACATCTTTACCTGCCAGGGGATGGTTACAGTCAAGGTATACGTTTTCTTCGTCTATTTTAACAATTGTTCCCGGTACGTCTCGTATTTTTACTACATTATCTATCTCTGGTTCAAAACTTCTGGGCAGG